>JAFZZV010000109.1 GCA_017828855.1 Oscillospiraceae bacterium
ATGTCGTATCCCGAGACGAAGTCCATCTTCTTTATCGCGGCTTCTATGACGTCTTTGACGCAATTCGCCTTGACCTCTATCGCGGCTTCGCCGAGCATCAGGCTCTCCAGATTTTCCGGAGCGTCGAATGCCACGAGCTTCCCGCGGGAGATGATCATGACTCTGTCACAGATCGCCTGCACCTCGGAGAGGATATGGCTGGAAAGAATGACCGTGTGCTTCTTTCCCAGGCTCTTGATCAGATTCCTGATCTCAATGATCTGTTTTGGGTCGAGGCCGACCGTAGGCTCGTCAAGTATGATGAGGTTCGGTTTGCCGATTATCGCCTGGGCGATCCCGACACGCTGCTTGTATCCCTTGGACAGGTTCTTTATTAGCCTGTCGGCATAAACGGTGATGCCGGTCTCCTCCATAACGTTATCTATCTGCTCATCCAGTTCGCTGGCCGGGACGCCCTTGGCTCTCGCCACGAAATCGAGATACTCGACCGGCGTGAGGTCCGGATAGAGCGGCGGGATCTCCGGGAGATATCCGATGCACTTCTTGGCTTCCTTTGCATCCTCGAAGATATCGTGCCCGTCTATAACGACCTCGCCTTCCGTAGCGGACAGGCATCCGGTCATGATATTCATCGTCGTTGACTTCCCCGCGCCGTTCGGCCCGAGGAATCCGTAGATCAGACCGTCCTCAATAGTGAAGGACAGGTCGGACACGGCCGTAAAGTCACCGTATTTCTTGGTGAGGTGGCTCACTTCAACCATATGGTGAATTCCTCCAATCAGTTTGTACCAATATAACACACGAGTGTGAACATTCCGTGTGCATGTATCTTTGTACAGCGAAAAATACCGAACTGTCGCTGTTCAGTAATTTGTATGATAGCACAATAAACGCATATTTTAAATTAAGATTCCGTTACAAGATACCTTGTTCAGCGCACCGTGTGCACATCTGCAGCCACCCGCTCACAGCGCCGGTTCCGCTGCATCCGGATGCCTCTTAACTCCTCTGTTCCGATCTCCCGCCCGCTTCCCGCGTGATATAATGTATTATCAATAATAAGTCCGGGATCCGATGAGATCCCGCGGAAAGAATACATGCCCGGAATACCGGGCTTCTGCCGGAACAAGGAGTAAATATATGAACGAGCTAAAACACCTTTGTGACAGGGACAACAACTGGTATGCGACGGCTGCGGTGCCGGAGAACTTCGTCTCCGGAGCTTCGATAGTCAATAAAGTCCAGCATCCCAGAGTCCCCTTCAGCATCAATGCCTATTCACTGGATCCCTCGAGGGGCATCAATATCTTCGGGCTGTCTGACGAGATGTGGACGACACATGTCAATCAGCTGACCAAAGCCATGAGCAAGATGCATATGATAGGAGACAACAGCTACGTCCGCGATTTCATCGAACCCGAGGATTATCTCCTGCAGTTCGCGGAGGCTCTGTCCCAGATGAAGCTCACGCCGACCGGGGAATCCGCCCTGCCGAGTGCGTTCGGCAAGAATATACAGACCGTATATGATTCCATGATGGCTGAATACAATATGTATTTCCAGTATGAAGCCATGGCAGGATCCCCCACTCACCCGCAGAACAGCCTGTGCAAGACCTTCCTTATCCGATACACCGGTGAGAAGAACGGAGTTCCTCACGTGGTGCTCGCCGGGATGGACTACAAGGGCATCGAGTACTATTCCGATATACAGCCGGAGATGTTCGTCGGCGGGATCGCCGGTCTCGTTGCCGGCATGGTCGCCAGAAAGGGACAGCAGGGCGGTGGTTCCACTCAGTTCGGACACGGAAAGCCCTGTGACATGATAGAGTGGGGCGCCGAGAACCGGTACCTTGTCTGCGCTCCCCTGCAGTATGAAGCGGAAGCGACCGACGCGTTCGTGGATTTCGTCTCCACCTTCCACATGGAGGAGAGCCTGAGGGAGCAGTTCATGGCGAGGAAACTTCAGAACGCCGAGCAGATGTTCCAGAACACCATGGCAACCAAGCAGATGGCCCAGCAGTCCCTCATGAACCTGCAGATGAACCAGGCAAGGCTCAGGCAGACGCTCACGGAAAACTCCGCGGCGATGTCGGCAGGTATCATGGACAGCTGGAACCAGAAGATGGCTTCCGACTCGCGCATAAGCCAGGCAAGGTCCGAGGCGATACTCGGCGTCAACACATACCAGAACAGCTACGGGCAGAACGTGTCAGTGGACGTCACCGCAGACCATGTCTATCAGAACAATTACGGTGACGTTTATGCCGTTTCCGGAGTCGCTCCTGATCAGGAGACGCTCAACAAGCTGAACTGGAGAGAGCTCAGCAAGTAGTATATTCGACAAAAACAGTTCACGGCCGCGGAGATGACATTGATGGAAAAAGAGAGGACATACATCGCCATAGACCTCAAGTCCTTCTACGCCTCCGTGGAATGCGTAGACAGGGATCTTGACCCTCTTGATACCAATCTGGTCGTCGCGGACCAGTCCAGGACCGATAAGACGATATGTCTAGCCATCTCTCCGGCTCTCAAGACATACGGGCTTCCCGGCAGGGCAAGGCTCTTCGAGGTCAAGCAGGCAGTGAGAAGGATCAACGCCCAGAGGCGCCTGAAAGCACCGGGCGGCAGGTTCACCGGCAGCTCCGACAGCCTTGAGGAACTCAATGCTCACCCTGAGCTGGAGCTCACGTTCAGGACGGCAACGCCGCGCATGTCCCTGTACATGCAGGTGAGCTCCGCGATATACGGCGTGTACCTCAGATACATCGCCCCGGAGGACATACACGTCTACTCCGTCGACGAGGTGTTCATGGATGTCACGGAATACCTCAGGATCTATGACATTTCGGCACGCGATTTTACAAGAAAGCTGATCGACGAAGTCTATGAACTGACCGGGATCACCGCGACCGGAGGCATCGGCACCAACCTTTATCTGTGCAAGGTTGCGATGGACGTTGAGGCAAAGCACATCGATCCGGACGGAGCGGGAGTGCGCATAGCCGAACTTGATGAGATGAGTTACAGGAGGAACCTGTGGTCCCACACACCGCTCACCGATTTCTGGAGAGTCGGGCACGGTACCGCTGACAGGCTCGCCAGATACGGCATCTATACCATGGGAGACATCGCCA
>JAFZZV010000110.1 GCA_017828855.1 Oscillospiraceae bacterium
GATGTACACGAGGAAAGGCTCGGATATGACATCGGCTTTTCTGACGGACACGTTATGTTCGGTCTCGATCCCTATGCTGCGGGATTCAACTGCCCACTCATAGAAATCGTTGTCCTCTCCGAGATAGACTCCCAGGTATGCTTCGTTATAGATGATGGCATCGATCTCTCCGTTGCGGAAGGCGTCCATCATCCCGCCGAAGTCCTCGAAGACAACGGCCTCTATATCGGTGTCTTTCCTAAGTATCCTCATTGCTTGGGAAGTATAGCCTCTGTCCAAGTTAAGGAGTATCGTTCCGACCGAATGCCCGTCAAGACTCTCGCCGGGCATCAGCTGAGGCTCTTCTGTCTCATCTTCCGGTTCGGACATGTACGGCGCGAAAACACTGTCTCTCCTGACATATACGCCGACATGCGCAAAGTATTCCTTGGGCTGTTCCACTACTTCTATGCTCTGATAGATATTGTAAAGAACATATATCCCGTAAGCGGAAGCGGCGGTTATGGCGATACATGCCAGTATGCTGAGGACCGATATGAGTCTGCTCCTCGTGGAGATGAGGAGAAGGATAAGCTCAAGCAGTATGAAGGCTCCTATGCCCTTATAGATATAGTCGTAGAGGTTGTCGGGGATTATCCCGTGTGAATCCAGATAGATGAAAGCTACAGCGAGCGCGGCAAACGACAGTGAGAAGAAGAACAGGGCAGTTACAAAGAAACCTCTGCGTTTCCTGATGATCTTCTTTTTCTTTCTGGATGACGTCTTGCCGGCAGATATTCGCTCCCCGACATCATAGTTAACAGGAATATAAACGTGCCTTTCTTCCATTACTACCTCGTTCTGAGACTGGATCCCGTAATGCTGTGCTTCAGTAAAAGCGGTTCGGTCACCGCAGCAGGCGGGATACAGGCATCAGAGAATTATAATTAATTATGTAAAGAGACAATAATACATTATTTCCCATTTTAATCAACATACATTATAGCATACATATGTTGCAAAAGCATTAAGACTGAGCCGGCTGTTGCTGTCACTTCAGGCTGATTCCGGCGATGTGTGTGTCTATCAGGGTGCGATATTCCCGCAAACCGCTTCCGGATCCGGACAATGTGATATAATAAAGAACAATTGGCCGGACACAAAACGCTGTTCCGGTCCGGACTATAATCCGCAAAGGTTGGGTCAAGAATTGGAGAACAATCGTTCATTCTACAACAGGTTCGTCAAGAGGTTCTTTGACGCGGTATCATCCTTCATGTTCATCCTCTTTTTCTGGTGGCTGTTAGTGCTGATCGCGGTCCGGGTAAAGAGGGAGCTGGGGAGTCCCGTACTGTTCAGGCAGCCGAGACCCGGAGAGGTCGATCCGGCTACGGGGGAAGAGAAGATCTTTGAGATGCTCAAGTTCAGGACGATGTCTGATGAGCGCGATGAGAACGGAGAACTACTTCCGAACGAACAGAGGATAAACGAATTCGGACGGAAGCTCAGAGCGACCAGCCTGGACGAGCTTCCTGAGATCTTCAATATTCTTAAGGGAGACATGAGCGTAATTGGGCCTAGACCTCAGCTGGTCAAGGATATGGTTTTTATGACTGATGAGCAGAGGCTCAGGCATACCGTCAAGCCGGGTCTGACAGGTCTAGCGCAGGTGATGGGAAGAAACGCCATCTCCTGGGAAGAGAAGATGGATTTCGATCTTCAGTACGTA
This sequence comes from Oscillospiraceae bacterium, assembly GCA_017828855.1. Classification (GTDB taxonomy): domain Bacteria; phylum Bacillota; class Clostridia; order Oscillospirales; family Ruminococcaceae; genus RUG11783. The sequence goes on from JAFZZV010000110.1 coordinate 1,709, forward strand.
AAAAGCATCTCGTTCAAAGAAGATATCAGGATATTCTGGATGACTGTCGAGAAGGTCGTCCTCAGAAAGAGCAGCGACATCCCGAACGTGGAGATAGACTTCACTCCCGATCTGGGGGACGATCTGCTTCTCAAAGGTGAGATCAGTAAAGACGAATACGATATGAAGCAGGAAGAAGCCAAAAGGCTTATCGATGCCTTTTATTCGAAAAAACGGTAAGGAAACAGGATTTGGATCACAGGACAAGGCTTAAGGTAATACGTCTGAAAAAGAACTCCGGGCTGGGGAACGCCCTCAGAACGGCGCTGGAGAACAGTTCATACGGGCTCGTAGCACGCATGGACAGCGATGACATCTCCCTTCCCGACAGGTTCGGGCTTCAGCTGAGGGCTTTTGCCGAGAACAACAGTGCCGACGTGGTCGGCGGATATATCTCCGAATTCGTCGGGGATCCCGGCAACATCACAGGTATCAGAACAGTGGAGCTTGAAGACGCGCAGATCAAGCAGGATATGAAGAAGCGCTGCGCGATGAACCATGTATCGGTGATGTTCAGAAAAGATGCCGTCATCAGGGCGGGCGGATATCTGGACTGGTACTCCAACGAGGATTACTATCTCTGGATCAGGATGATCGAGAGCGGCTGCGTGTTTATGAATGTGCCCTATGTTCTGGTGAATGTCAGGACAGGGTCCGGAATGAGCGCCAGAAGAGGCGGCTGGAAGTATTTCAAGAGCGAGCAGGGCATTCAGAAGCTCATGCTCGAAAAAGGAATGATAGGTACTGCCAGATATCTGTATAATGTCGCAGTCAGGGTTGCGGGAGAGCTTATCGCCTCCGGACCTGTCAGGCAGATCCTTTTCAGAATAATCCGGAAGGCTCCGGATTCAGTTGCTTCTGAGCCGGTCCCTGAGGAAAGCCTCGGTCAGCAGGAGCATGAGCCTTTTTCCGTCGCAATGTCTGTGTACGGAAAGGATGACCCAGAATGGTTCGATACCTCCATGAACAGCCTGCTCTCGCAGACGGTCGTCCCGGATGAGATAGTGCTGGTGATCGACGGCCCGGTCCCGGACAGTATAGAAGAAGTGATATCGAAATATGCCGGCCTGTGCGGATCGGTCTCACAGGAATGACATTTTCTGAGACAGTGACTGCTCCGTTTAATGGAGCAGTTTTTTGAGAGGGTATTGCTTTGGCTGAAAAGAAAAAAGAGTATCCGAGGGTGCTTGTGGTCAGTCATGAGACTTTCTCGGCGAACACGAGCATGGGAAGGACCCTGACATCATATTTCAACGGATGGGACAGGGACTGTCTGGCGCAGATCTTTATACAGTCACAGGTCCCGACGAGCAGCATCTGCGGGAAGTTCTATAAGTATACGGATGTCGATGCACTGGCATCTCTCGTACAGAGAGGCCGCATCGGAAAGATCCTCACGGAGAAAGACGTTGACGTGTACAGAGAGGACGCGACCGATACCGGCAGACTCAGAGATATCTATTATCTCGGCAGCAAGAAGAAGCCGGTCACCTACATCCTCAGAGACTGGATGTGGAGGCATTCCACCTGGCATTCCGGGCACCTCATGGAGTGGGCAAGGGCATTTGATCCGGAAGTCATCTTTTTTGCCGCCGGAGACTATATCTTTTCAAACGATATCGCCATGACTCTGGCAGAAGAACTCGGCATACCCCTCGTTACCTGCTGCATGGATGACTATTATCTGTACAACCAGAACGAAGGCAGCATGCTTGGAAGGCTGAGACAGGAACAGTTCAGAAAGTCATATGAGGCGCTGATGGCCAGAAGCAGATGCGTATTCACCATAAGCGACCAGATGGCGGATGCATATGACGAAAGATTCGGTATAAAATGCAGAGTGCTGTACACGGCTTCTTCTTTTAAGCAGCAGGAGGCCGAGACCGAAAAGAGAGGCATCACATATCTTGGGGGATTGGAGTACAACCGCAACAGACAGCTCGTGGATATAGGCAGAGCCCTGAAGCAGCTGTCTGACGGCACGATACCGGATCATGTCGATGTCTATTCCGGTAGCAGCTCGGACGAGCTCGTCTCATGCCTCACCGAGGACAACGGGATCGTCTTCCACGGGTCGGTATCCTCCGAAGAGGTCAGCAGGATCATTGCCTCCAGCCTTGCCGTGATACACACGGAGTCTTTTGATGAGAACAACAGGCGACTAGTGCGCTTTTCGGTCTCCACGAAGATACCGGACAGCCTTGCCAGCGGGACCTGTATCCTTGCATACGGCCCCAAGGATGTGGCGTCAATAAGGTATCTCGCGGACAACGACGCAGCATTCGTCGCAGGATCCGGGGAGGAGCTTGCCGAGTGTATCCGGACGCTCTTTCATGACGAGGCAAGGCGCAGCGCGGTGATCAGAAACGCAAAAGCGCTCGCGGAGAAGAACCACGACGCCGTAAAGATACCGGATTATATCAGGAGCGTTTTGACAGAGGTCGTCGCGGGAGAAACGCAGTCGAGCACATAGTTTTCCGCGGAAAAAAATAGGACCCATCACAGTTTTGTGATGGGCCTTTTCCATGTCTGGTTTTCTGAACTTTTCGGATCTCTGCGTTCAGGATCCGGAGGCCACGCGCCAGATGAACTCGTCTGAATGAGTTGAGACGCGCTGGTCTTCCGGAGGCAGTGTCATATAGTCACCGTAGTACTCGGTAAGCACCTCGTCATAGTGATCAGGAATGAACAGCTCGTGTCCCTCGAACATGCAGGTCGCCTTACCGAACCATTCCCTGCGGTAGACGTACGTTTTGTCAGTATACATGTCTGCGACTACAGCGACCTTTTCAGAAGTTGAGTAGTCTCTTGTGTACAAAGGTCTGTTGATCCGCCTTGCAGTCAGCTTAAGGAGTCCGGTCCTGAACATGAATTCCCCGGATGCTCTCCTTACCCTGTCGAACAGGGAGGTGGACGGAAGACGGCGATAGAATTCAAATCTGTTGACGATCATAACGCAGATAAATCTGCGCAGCTTGTACAGCCAGTCGACTTTCTCCAGCCTCTCAGGTACCCCGTCGATAGGAAAGAGATCGATCCCGATGCCCTGGCGGTCGATCTCGGAATCCCCTATGATCCTGGCGGTCCTGAGATTCTCTAGCTTCGCAAAGGGGAACATGTAATCCTTGTCGCCGTCGCAGGCGGCCAGGTAGAAATCACCGCGCGTGTTGTCAAAAGTACTTATCAGCCTTTCGTAGTCCGGGCGCGGGATCATGATGTCGATATCGTCGTCCCACGGTATAAAGCCCTTGTGACGGACAGCGCCTATCAGTGTCCCGTACGCAAGGAAATATGTGATATCGTTCTTCTCACAGTAGTCATGGAAGAAAAGCATAGCCTCAAGAGATGCGGCTTTTCTCTCTTCCAGCGTCAGGTAATCATTCTTCGTTACTATCTTGTTGCCTCGTTTCTGCAGGACTCAATTGCCTGCCGCTCTTTCTTTTGCCTTTCCGATCAGGAACAGCACGCCCAGTATCACCCATACGACTGCCAAAGTTGAGAGCAAGATCACCGATGCCCTGGGCAGTGGCCCAAGATCCGACTTGACGCCGGAAGATGAGTTCCTGTCAAGCTGATCCAGCCTGTACAGAGATATCGTGTCGGAATAGAGCTTCTCTATAAACGCGTCATCGACAGTGTTCTTTCTCCTTACAGCCTTGGCTGTGCTCTCGATAAGAGAGCCGGCTGCGTCTCTGAGTGAGGCTGAGCCGTTGAATACCGGTGTGGTGAACGTGTCTCCGGTGTGCGACATCAGCAGCTTGGATGCGTCGATCTTTACGGAGTAATAGGTCTTGCTGTCTTCGTCGCGCTGTGACAGGTAGTCGATATAGGACGGATCGTTCTGCGCCTTGGTGGTGACCGGTGCGTATCCCTCGGTCTCGGCATATGCGATCTGCACGTCGTTGGAGATCATGTACTGGGTGAATATCCAGGACGCGAGGACCTCCTGGGGATCGCTCTTGTTGAAGATGCAGAGGGACGGCCCCTGAGAGATCATCTTCATGTTGTTCACGTCATACTGTGGAACGGGATACACGACTGTCTCGAAGTCCACAAGCTGGTCTTCCGGGATGTCCAGAAGAGGAGCCTTTGAGCCCATCCAGGTCGCACCTGCTGTGGAGTCCACCGCAAAGATGCACTGCCCGGCATTGAGGAAGTTTCCGGGATAGCTGGAGATCTTGAATGTCGAGAATGCCCCTGACGCCGCGTGCTCGGCGATCGTGTAGAGGAACTCCTTAGTGGTGTCGTTGAACAGCAGGATCTCGCCGTCGGCCGTGGAGTAGTCGGCTCCGAGCTGCCTGAGAGTCTGTATCATCATGTTGTCCGTTGATTTGTAAATGAACGGTATCATGACCTTCTGGCC
>JAFZZV010000111.1 GCA_017828855.1 Oscillospiraceae bacterium
CCAGCAGGAAGTCCTTGTCATCCATGATCTCCTTTCCGTCAAAGATCTGGACTATGACCCGGAACTGCACGTCCTCGTCGCCGTACTCCTCAAGCGCCTTCTGAAGAGGCACCGACATGCTTACCTTTCCTGTCTCCGGTACCAGATAGCTGGCAGGCCCCGCGTCGGGATAGTCGCTGATTATCACCTGCGGTGACGTTGCGGCGGGCTCGTCGCCGGGTCCCTGGAAAGGTCCGCTGACGGTGCCCGATCCCTCCTCCGTTCGGGCGTGCTCCTCCGGCTCAGCTGTCCCGTTCACGGACTCCTCTGCCGGCTCTCCCGCTTCCGGAACCGTGTTCTCCGCTTCCGGTCCGGCATGAGTCCCGCTCATACCGGTCCCGTCGACCGGAACGTGTTGCTCTCCCCCGATGCCGCCCTTCCGGTATCCGAGGAAGATGAGAGCGACCAACAGGAAGGAAAGCACCGGTACAGCTGCGATCGTGAATGCTCTCATGCGCTTCCTCTTCTCTGCTCTGTATTCTTCTATCCGTCTCAGTGCATCCTGAGCCATCTGTTCATATGATCTCATACATCGATCCCTCCTCCAACACTTTTTTCAGCGACTGTCTTGCCCTGTATGACAGGGTCTCAATGCCGTGGACTGTCTTTCTCATGATCATCGCGGTCTCTCTGCTGCTGAAGCCCTCGAAATATGTCAGCCACAGCACCTGCCGGTATTCCGGCTTCAGGGCAGCCATTGCCCTGTGGACCCCGATCTTCTGTTCCTCTCTGATATATGCGTCTTCTAAGGTCTCAATATCCTCAGCGCCGTCTACCCTGTCGATCGGTTCCGTACGGTGCCTGGATTCCTTCCGCAGATGATCGATCGCGACGTTCCTTCCGATGGCATAGAGCCATGTGCGGAAGGATGACTTACCTGAGAATACGGGTCTTCTGACACCCAGTTTGACGAAGGTGTCCTCAGCGAGATCCTCTGCTTCGGTGATATCCGTGACGATACTGTTCAGATAGAGGATGAGCCCGTCCTTGTAGTCCCTGACGATCTCGACAAAGCCCTCGTTGTCTCCGTCAAGGAAACGGCGGTAACTGCCGGCACCGTTATCCATAGCTCTGTTTCCTTTCCCGAACGCCGCCGTTCGGCTCCATTCACTTATTAGACGCACATACCGGCCGTTTCTTCACACCCTGCCGATGTACGGTCTGCCATATCATATGTACATATAGCGTTCGCTTCTGTTGCATACGCCGGAAGTTGACTGACCGTATACGGTTATCTATGGTATCCTTATATAGTCAACATCACTGCTGATAAACAGGAGGGCGATCAATTGAAACCGCTCATCGGAGTAATGCCGCTTTGGGACGAAGAAAAGGACAGCATATGGATGCTGCCCGGATATACTGACGGAATCTGCGGGGCGGGAGGTCTGCCTGTCATCTTTCCTTTCGTTTCGGATGAGCAGGATATCGCGCAGCTGATGGAAAGCTGCGACGGATTCCTTCTCACCGGCGGGGACGACGTGTCTCCCTCGATCTACGGGGAGGAGCCGCTGCCCGGTCTGACAGAGACCTGCAGGAAACGCGACGATCTGGAACTGGCCGTCCTTAAGAAGGCTGTCGAAGCCGACAAACCGGTCCTCGGCATCTGCCGCGGACTGCAGCTCATCAACGCTGCACTGGGAGGGACCCTGTATCAGGATCTTCCTACCCAGCATCCCTCCGCTGTTCCGCACACGATGGATCCCCCTTACGACGCGCCTGTACATGAGGTCACCGTCGAACCGGGCACGCCTTTGCACGAACTGCTCGGGAAAGAGATTATCGGAGTCAACAGCTACCATCACCAGGCGGTAAAGGATCTTGCCGCAGGTCTTGAGGTAATGGCACATTCACCCGACGGTCTTGTGGAGGCATTCCGCAGACCGGAAAGCCGCTTCCTGTGGGCGGTCCAGTGGCATCCGGAATTCTCTTATCTTACAGACGGGAACAGCAGGAAGATATTCCGGGCTTTTGTGGGATCGATGCTCTGAAGAAAGAACAGTTTAAGCTTACTCAAAAACCGGCGCATTATCATGACTTGAGTCGTGAGTAAGCTGGTTTTTTGTTTTTTTGTGGCACATATTACGTCGGTGTGTCTCAAGAATTCCTTTTTTCGAACTGGATCATTTCGTTTTTTATTCCTTATTGCCCGTTATAATGTTCTGATTTTATTCCTTATTGCACGTAATTACACTCTGTTTTTATTCCTTATTCTGAGTAAACATGTTGCGATTTTGTTCCATCGCGGTTAAGGTTATAGTGAGAAAGACAACGGGATACCAACAAGATGCTCAAGAGAAAAAGCAGCACTCACAAATACATGCTCACTGCCATCGCAGTGACTGCGTTCCTGACTGTATGCGCTGCGGAATCCATCATTAAGACTAAGGAAGCCATCAGAGAGCGTGACAGAAAGATCGCTCGCCTCCGCTCAGAAAAGATCCGCTGAAGTTCTTCCTGATCCGGACGCAGTGAGTATATAATTATCCAGTGTTAAACAGAAAAGTATCGATCTCAAAAGGCACAAAACAAAACGGAAAGAGAGATAGTGCATATGCCCGAAAACAAAACCACCGAAATACCCGCAGAGAAGGTCTGGAACCGTTCTTTCATCTGTGTGTTCCTGACCAGCATGTTCCTCAACTCAGCGTTCTGGACCATCGTCCCGATGGTCAGTTCATACTGCCTTGAGCTCGGGGCAGACCTCAAGACTGCTTCATTCGTGGCATCGCTCATGTCGCTTGCCGCAATGATCCTGAGGCCAGTCGCCGGAATGATCTCGGACCAGGTCAACCGCAAGCGCCTTCTGATCATCACGTCTCTGGTCTATTTCATCCTCGCGCTGCTGCACATGTTCGCAAGGGATGTGCGCGTCCTTGCGGTGTGCAGGGTCCTTGTGGGAATGGCATTCTCATTCTCCAGCGTCTCCATAATAGCTTTCGGCACTCTGTTCATACCCGATTCGCGCCTCGGAGAAGGAATGGGATGGCTGTCCCTCGGGCAGGTGATCTCCCAGTCTCTCGGACCCGGCATCGGCATCTTCCTCATCAATCATTTCGGATACACCGCATGCTTCATCGGAAGCGCCGTGATGGGGCTCATCTCACTGGTGTGCATGCTCATGATCAGATATGAGGAGGAGAAGAAGCCGTTCAAATTGAAGAAGTTCTCCTTCAACGACATAATAATGGTTCCCGTCATTCCCTACGCCATCATCCTGGGCTTGTTCAGCGCCTGCAGCGGCCTTGACAACACCTTCATCGCGCTGATCGGCAAGGAGCGCTCGATAGCCGGGTTCTCGCTGTTCTTCACGGCATACTCGGCCGGGATGTTCCTCACCAGGCCCGTTTTCGGCAAGCTGCTCGACAGGAGAGGCCTTGACCTCGTGATCTACCCGTCCCTTCTCGCGATGGCTATCACAGGAGTTATGACCGGAGCCGCCGCTTCCACCCTTGCTCTGATAATCTCTGCATGCTTCAAGGCTGTGGGCATGTCAGCAGGGTCCCAGGGCATACAGGCGGACTGCATCAAGAAATTCGGCAAAGACCGCGCCGGTGTAGTCAGCAGCACCAACTTCATAGGCATGGACATCGGCAACGTGATCGGGCCGATCCTAGGCAGCGTCGTGGTCGAGAAGCACGGCTACAGGACCATGTACTGGGGCTACGGCGCGCTGACCCTTATCGCCGGGAGCCTGATATACATGATCGTCCGCTCATACGAGAAGAAGCGCGAAGCCGCTGCGTGACGAAATCTCACGGTAAAACCCATACGACAAGATCGGCCGGGTCCGCTCTCAGAGCGTTCCCGGCCTTTTCCGTATAACCTGTTCTGTTATGTGAGATACCTGACTCCGTAGTTCCCGGTAAGCCCGGTATCCTTGAACGTGATCCAGTGGTTCTTGTCTTCGGTATATCCGACCACGTTCCCTTTGTCTCCGTTGGGGTCGGTGGTGTCCAGCACGATGACCGTTCCGTATTCGAACTTCATGTGGTAGTCGTAACCGCTCCTGCGGTTCACTATCTCACCTTCATACTTCCCATCATGCAGAGTACCTGTGACGGTGTCGCTGTTGCTGTCTGTCGGCACATCAGGCTCGTTATGGAAGTTGATCTCGCGGAACTTTCCGTTCGGCTTTCCGTCGGACCACTCCTCCGCCGAGAAGTACTCATAGGACCTTGAATAGGTGTTTACTCCGCTGACGTAGTATGTGTCCGCGTATCCGTACTCATCTTCATCTCCCAAGATCCCGCCGATATAGACCTGTGCAGCATCCCTGCTCCCGTTGTAGAAGAACATGACCCCTGTATCTTCCGTATCCTTCACAACGAACGGCATCTCCCCTCCGAGCTCGATATATCTCCTGATGTTGTCGAGATTTGTCATGAGCTCCCCGAAGACGCTCCTGTAGTCGCTGTTGCTGTTGAAGCCTGTGATCTTCACCGCGGATGCCTTCAGCGTATCCTCAACGGCAAGTCTCTCCTTTATCTCCGCCGCCATGGTCCTCACTTCCTCGGCATACTCCGGCGTGAGGTCGGCATCCGCTCTGGCGAGCAGTGTCTCCACCGTGGCTGTATTCCCTGCTTCCGCTTCTTCCTCCACCCAGGTACTGTATATGTCGTACATCGCATACTCGTTGTTCTCGGTGAAGCCGGGATCGATGACCGTCATCAGACGCGCATCCGAGATCGCATCCTCATAGCGCCCTTCATAGACGGCTTCCACTGCTCTGTACTGCACCGCATTGTATATCTCCGACAATGCGTCAGACACTTCCGTGCTGTCCGGATCTATGTCGAGAGCCTTGTGATACAGATCAGCCGCCTCCTCGTAATTTTCGATCTCCGCAGCCGCTGCAGCCTGCTTGACGTATCTTCCGAACTTGGTGGAAGGCAGGTTCCAGTATACAAAGAATGCGCCTGCGAGCAGCACCAGCGCCAGCAGCACGGCAATGATGCCTCTGCCCTTCTTCTTTCCGCTGCTCTTCTGAGCAGGGCTCTGTACCGGAACTGACGGATCCGCCGCATACGGATTCACGGGAGCCTGAGGCGCTTCCGGCGCGGCCTGTGCCTGAACATACGGGTTGAACGGCACGCTCTCCTGAGGCTGTGCGAAAGGCTCCGCCGGAGCGGTGAACTGCTCTGCGGTCACGGGGAAAGTCTCCTGGACGGTCTCTTCCGCGGGGATCTCCCGCACCTCTTCAGCCGCTTCCTGCACTGCCTCAGCAGTTTCCGCAGCGGCGTTCTCAGCAGTCTCCTGGATCTCCGTGATGACGGTTTCCGCAGCTTCCTGCACCGCTTCGGCCGCTGCTTCCGCGGTCTCTTCTGCGGCAGCAGGTATTCCTGCAGCTGCTTCCGCGGCATCATCTGCGGCAGCAGGTATTTCTGCAGCTGCTTCCGCGGCATCATCTGCAGTCTCTTCCGCAGCCAGGACGGCTTCCGCCGCTTCCTCTGCTGCTTCCTGTACCGCTTCCTGCGTTTCCGTTACAGCTTCCTCGGTGGCTTCCCGTATCTCACCGGCGGCTTCATCGGCCGCACCGGTGACCGTCTCAGCAAGTTCTCCGGCTGCCTCTGCAGTATCGTTTACCGCTTCCTGTACGGTCTCCTGCGCTTCCGTGACGGCAGCTTCGGCTGTTTCCTGTACCGTCTCAGCAGCTTCTTCCGCAGTTTCAATTGCTTCGGCAGCGGCAGTTTCTGCAGCCTCCGCCGCTTCGGTGGCGGCATCTTCGGCAGCTTCCTGCACCGCTCCGACAGCTTCAGCCGCAGCTTCCTGCAGTTCCGACGCGGCAGTTTCCGCTGCCTCCTGAGCTTCTGCGATGACGGCTTCTGCAGTCTCCTGCGCCGCCCCGACCGCCTCTTCCGCAGCCTGAACGGCATCTTTTGCGATCCTGGACGGGACCGGCATGCCGCAGCTGGGGCAGAATTTTGCGTTATCCGGCAGTTTATTGCCGCAATTAGTGCAGAACATCCTGTAATACTCCTTATCTTATTCGGTATTATTCGTTAATAACGATATCAGTATATCAAATCGCGGGCGCAATGTGACCTCCGTCAGAACATTTCGCCGGATATTTCCTCCGTGCCTGATCCTTTCCGTCCTGCTCTGTGCCCGAATGAGAAAACCGCGCTCAAAATGACAGTTTTCGTGCGTTCTTTCATGGTAGAATTAGACATCGGGAATGACACGCAGGGAGGGTTTCTAATGGACAGACCTGTCACCACGCTTTTCATGCTGATGTCGGTAGACGGAAAGATCAGCACCGGTTCTTCTGACGAGAGGGACGCGGACCGCGATCTGCCGCTCATCCCCGGAGTCCGGGAAGGGCTGCATCAGTACTACGAGATAGAGCAGACCACAGATCTGTGGTCCTTCAACACCGGAAGGGTCCAGCAGAAGATGGGCGTCAACGAGAAGGAGATGCCGGAGAAGACCCCGGTGTCCTTCGTGCTGCTGGACAACAGCCATCTCACGGAACACGGCGTCAGATACTTCTGCGCCAGGTCCGACAAAGCGGTCATCATCACGTCCAATGCCTCCCATCCCGCATTCGGCGTCGACGCCGACAACCTGCACATCATCTATCAGGATCGCCAGGATCTTCCTGACGCCTTCAGGAGGCTCAAAGAGGAGCTGGGTTGCGAGAGGATCACCATACAGTCGGGAGGCACGGTCAACGGCCTTCTGCTGAGGCAGAAGCTTATAGACTTCGCCGACATCGTAGTTGCACCGGTCCTCATAGGCGGAAAGGACACCTCGACGCTCATAGACGGCGATTCCGTAACGTCGGAAGAGGCGCTCAGCGGTCTGGGACCACTCAGGCTCATCGGCTGCGAAACGCTCAACGACTCCTACGTGAGGCTGAGATACGAGGTCCTCAAACCGGCCTGAACGGCAGGAAACCGATCAACAGACCACATTTACTTCACCTAAACGATCCGCAGTCATGGCCGGATCACCGGCACACATTATAACGGAGGTCCTGAAATGCAGGATAAGACCGAGATCAGATACGGCAGGCTCATATACCGCTCGCTGCCGGAGCTCATCTCATTCCATATACTGTCGAGCCTTGTTCTGTATGTGCCCGTATCGCTGCTGACGGGAGTCATATATCAGCTCCTTTCGGGCTACGGCGCTTCCATAACCTCAGCGAACCTCGGCACGTTCTTCACCAGCTGGAGAGCTCCGGTGATAATACTGCTGTCCCTGATCATACTGCTGTGGTTCTTCGTGATAGAGGTTCTGGTGCCGGTCCTCGTGAGCGACGACCTCCTCAACAGCCGGCGCTCCAAAGTGTTCAGCAAGGTATGGGAAGGGATAAAGGCCCTTAAGCTGTTCGCCAGCCCCAGGGGCATCCTCAGGATACTGTTCACCTTCATGGCGGTGCCGCTGTGCGGTTTCGGTTTCTCCGTAAGCCTGACCAAGGACTTCTATATGCCCAACTTCATAAAGGAGGTCATAGATGCTAATCCCATCTACAACACCTCCTACACCATGCTTATGCTGGTCTTCGTGCTTCTGATAATCATGCACAAGTACTCCCTGCAGGCCCTGCTTCTGGACGGTCAGTCCGTGAGAGAGGCCGACAGGACCTCAGCGAGGATCATAAAGGAGCACCGAAAGGAAACGGGCAAGCTCACACTTAAATTCTGGCTTACGGTCATCGTGGCCGCGTGCCTGTTCGTTTACTTCTTCACCATAAGGCCCGAGATGAAGCTTGCGGAGGATGATCCGGGCACTCCCAACGTGCTGGAAGCTGGCTCAGCGACCATCTACACGCTGACCTCTCTCAGCGAGGCGGATCAGGACCTGATAGCCTACCGCATACGCTGCGCCGCACATATCCTGATGTCCGGCTTCCTGGGCAGCGCATCGGGATCCTTCCTGATGTTCCTGGTGGCTCTGACGCGCACCAAGGTCTACCTGAGCTTCACCCGCGGGGCAGCCGACCGCTATCCGAAACGCCCGAAAAAGCTGCACCTCCTGCTGAGGGTCGTCATGTTCCTTGTCCTGGCCGCGGTGGTGCTGGTATGGTCGGTCTATGTCGGCATCTACTACGAGAAGCTGTTCGGCCGGGATACGGCCCAGATCATCGCGCACAGGACAGGCGGGACGATGGCCTCCGAGAACTCGGTGGAGGGGCTTGAGCTTTCCATAGAACGCGGCTGCTACGGCGCGGAGACAGACGTGCAGCGCACCTCGGACGGACGCTACATCATAAACCATGACGGCACGTTCAAGCGCCTGACCGGAGTTGACCGGAAGCCTGAGGAGATGACCTTTGACGAGGTCATGCAGCTCAGGATCAAAGACACGACGGGCTCCGGGAAGGAGCTCACCGTACCGACCATAGAGGAACTGCTGGACGCCTCAAAGGGCAGGATCAAGCTTTTCATAGAACTCAAGGGAGCCACCGCCGACAGGCAGATGGTGGATGACCTCGTGAGGATCATCAGGGAGCGCGGCTGCGTGAACGACGTCGTGCTGATATCTCTGAGCTACGATCTTATGAATTACGCTGAG
>JAFZZV010000112.1 GCA_017828855.1 Oscillospiraceae bacterium
ACTGTTATTATCTCCCGTACCTGTGAACGGAAGATTCACAAACTGTGAACGCAGTGTAAATAGTTAGCACTCTTGATATATGAGTGCTAACTATTCGATTCTTCAGCGCTGCAAATTCCGCTACACAAATCTCCGAAGTGATGTTAGAATTGTTAGGCAATGGAGGTCATATCAATGTTTACAAAAGAAGTAATGATACTTTGTCTCAAGATATTCTTTTCAAGGATCCTGGATGTTTCGCTAGGCACTCTGTGCACCATTTTCACCGTTAAGGGCAAGAACAAGACCGCTTCACTTATCGGGTTCGTCCAGATAATGATCTGGTTCCTTGCCGTACGCACCGCTTTCAACTCCAGCGAAGGAGGTCTTCTGCTCGCCATATTCTATGCAGGCGGCTATGCGGTAGGCACATATGTCGGAGGTATACTCGCCAACAAACTCATCAAAGGCACCGCCACCGTACAGATCGTCAGCAGCACCAAAGATGATGAACTGCTGGATGCCATCAGAAACGCCGGTTTCGGCATCTCTGTTGTCAACGTGAACCCCTCCCAGTTCGGTGGAGAGAAATACATGATCTTCGCAGAAGTAGATACAAAAAGGATAGATGAGCTCAGAAGCCTCATCTATTCCATCGACAGCAAGGCTTTCATCACCGTGCAGGAGACAAAGATCGTATACAACGGTTTCATCAAGTGAATCCATAAGCACAGAAAGACTCCCGGTCACGATCAATGTGACTGGGAGTCTTTCTATTTATGATTTGTTATTTGATTGCTGTTGTCAGCCGACCATGCTGACGACGGAACCTTCGTATTTCTCCTCGATGAACTTCTTGACTTCCTCGCTGGTGAGGGCCTTTGCCAGAGCCTGCACCAGTTCATCGTTCTCATTTCCCTTCTTGACGACCAGAATATTTGCATAGGTCTCTGCCGCTACTGAATCGCTCGTCTCGAACACCAGAGCGTCCTTTGCAGCATTCAGGCCTGCGTCCAAAGCGTAGTTTCCGTTGATGACTGCATAGTCCACATCGGGTAGGTGGGCTGTGAGCTGAGCAGCTTCCATCTCGATGATCTCAATGTTATGGGGATTCTCTATAATGTCCAGAGCAGTCGCGTTCAATCCGGCGTTGGGATCAAGTTTGAGCAATCCGTTGTACTCCAGAAGAAGAAGCGCTCTTGCTTCGTTGCTGGTGTCATTGGGAACTGCGATCTGTGCTCCGTCAGGGATATCGCTCAGAGACTTCGACTTTCCGGGATACAGTCCGAGAGGCTCATAGTGTACAGCGCAGACCGATACCAGGTGTGTCCCTCTCTCAGCATTGAAACTTTCAAGGTACGGGGTGTGCTGGAAATAGTTCGCATCAAGGCTTCCGTCCTCTGTGGAAGTGTTTGGGATCACATAATCATCGAATTCCTTTATTACAAGGGTTATGCCTTCCTTCGCCAGTATCTCTTTGCATACTTCAAGTATCTCTGCGTGAGGCACAGGCGTTGCGCCGACAGTTATGGTCTTGCTGTCTTTCTTCCCGCAGGATACGAGAGCAAGTGCGAATACCGTAATAAGAATGAGTGCCAGGATCTTTTTCATCGTTTTTCCTCCTATTGTAAAGGCTTTGCCTTTATTCACTGTTTTTTGAATTTTTGTCGCTCTTGACCGAGAGCCTTGCGCCAGCTTCCTGTATAGCCTGCACCATAAGTACCAGGACCACTATCAGCACGTACATTATCCCCGTCTCACCGCGGTAGTATCCGTAGTTGATCACGATCGAACCGAGCCCACCTCCACCGCACACTCCGGCCATCGCCGAGAACCCTAGGACCGTTATGAGCGATGAGGCCGCTCCGGTGATGAGTGACGGGACTGCCTCCGGCAAGATCACTCTCGTAATGATCTGCATGTCAGTGGCTCCCATGCTCTGCGCTGCCTCGATAACTCCATGTCTGACTGACGATGCGGATGCCTCAACGCTCCTGGCCACTAATGGAAAAGACGCTATGACCAGAGGAACGATCGTCGCGGAGGAACCTACTGATGTCCCCAGTATGAAGCGAGTCAGCGGTATTGCTGCTACCAGCAGGATCACGAACGGGACCGACCTGAGCAGGTTCACTATTGTACCGAAGGACCTGTTGAGTGCAGGTTTTGGGGAAATGCCCTCAGGCCTGCTCACAGAGAGGAAGACACCGAGGGGAAGCCCGATAACATATGAGAGCAGTGAGGCAACAGCAGTCATGTATATGGTCTCGAAGAACCCTGTAAGTACCAATCCAATGAATTTGCTGCTAAACATCTGTCTCCTCCGTGTACGAAATGTGCTCGCTGTCCAGATAAGCCATCATTCTCTCAGCGGATCCGGATCCGGAGGGGAGCTGTATGATGAGCTGCCCGAAGGTCTTTCCGTCTATCTGTTTCGTGTCGGCCGCCACGATGCTTACCGGCTCGCCGCAGCTGAGCACCATGTTTGCCACGATCGGTTTGTCCGTAGTGGTGCCGTCAAAGACCAGCCTGAGAAGCCTGCCGCTTCCGTCGAACGGCTCGACTCCTCCCGAAGGAAGTATGAGCTTCTTTGCCGCTTCAGTCTTTGGATTCCTGAAAACGTCGCTGACGCTGCCGGACTCCACTATATGGCTGTCCGCTATTATTGCGACTCTGGAGCAGATCTTTTCGATCACCTTCATCTCATGTGTGATCATGACGATTGTCACTCCGAGCTCTCTGTTTATCTCCTGAAGCAGGTCAAGTATCTGGTTCGTAGTCGTCGGATCCAGCGCCGATACTGCCTCGTCGCATAGCAGAACTTCAGGACCGCTTGCCAGCGCTCTTGCGATCGCCACCCTCTGCTTTTGTCCTCCTGAAAGCTGAGACGGATAAGAACCTGTCCTGTCGCCCAGGCCCACTCTGTTCAGCAGTCCGACTGCCTTTTCCTCAGCTTCCTTCCTGCTCACTCCGGAGATCCTCAAGGGGAAACACACGTTCTCAAGCGCAGTGCTCTGTTCAAGAAGGTTGAAATCCTGAAAGATCATTCCTATCTTCCTTCTCGCTTCCCTGAGTTGTGCCGGATCCATATCCGTCAGCTCTTCACCGTCAACAGTCACCTTACCGGAAGAAGGTCTTTCCAGAAGATTGATGCACCTAACGAGAGTGCTCTTTCCCGCACCTGACAGACCGATTATCCCGAAGATCTCTCCTCTTTTGATGTCCAGAGCGACTCCGTCAAGTGCCGTGACTTCCGTCTCTTTTCCTTTGTCATAGATCTTACCCAGTCCCTCGATGTGGATTATCACATCATTCTCAGGCATGTTTATCCTCCAAACAAAAAAGCTGCCGTCCGCAAGGACGACAGCATAATGCTTCGTGGTACCACCTTGGTTCATCCCGCAGTCTCCTGCGGAACCTCATAGAGCGCCAACACGCTCCGGTGCTGTATCGGGCACACCCGTCATGACTTAAAAGATTCGGCCATGCGGCTCCGAGACCATGTTCAACACCTCATCCGGCGCTCCCTTTCACCTTACGGAGCTCTCTGAAGCCGATGTACGATGCCTACTCTTCTCTTCTCAGCTTTATCTGTATTTCGTTGAATTGAATTTTATGCCTAAAACTTCCCGGAGTCAATTACAAATCAGTAAAAATGTTTCCGTACAACTCTCCGGCTCACTGTGCACTTTCTTTTCCTAGATCAGATACTGCCCTGATCAGTTCCAGATCATTTTCAGTCATCTTTATGTTGCATCTCAGGCTTCTGCCGTCGGGGTCTGTCACGGTTATGTCAATGACGCTTCCTTCTCCGACATAACCGGAAGAACTCAGTTCCCTGAAGTAAGGCAAAAGTCTGGGATGTGACTCTTTGAATCCCTCCCACAGTTTTTTGATCCTGATCAGCTTAACAGGATTTAGCGCCATTTTATGGATCTCCTCTTTCTGGATTCTTATCCGACTATTTCTCCGTCTTTCATGATACACTCCCCGTCCGCCCATATGGTCGGGTCATGGGTGACTATGTCGAAATGGCCTGCGGCATTCTGCACGCCGCCAAGTGAAATATTCCTGCCCATGCCGATGTGGAACGTTCCGTATGTGGATTCATCTTCGATATACGACACTCCTCTGCATTGGGACAAGGCGTTCAGACCTATGCCGAACTCACCGTTCATCCACATCGTTTCGTCGCCAAAGCTTTCAATATAGCTGACGAGTCTTCTGGCATCCTCATGAGTGTCCTTTGTGGACAATCTTCCTTTGCTGAACTCAATGTGAATTGGTTCTCTGACGATGCCCTCGTAGCCGAGTGATCCGTCAAGTACCAGCACCCCATCCGTAGCATCTTCCACCGGTGCTACATACACCTCGAAACTGGCGCTTGCCACATTTCCCCTTCTGGTCGCGCTCCCGTTATAATACCCGCCTTTCCTTCCTTTGATGCTGAACGTCAGATCGGTGCCGAGATCCGTCGTCACATGAAGACTTGAACTGCGGTTAATCCTGGGCAATATCTTCTTTGCCATCCTCGCAGTCCACCTGCAGTCCATCGCTATGAATTCGTTTTCCAGCAGCGATGTGCCGTCTGTACACGAGAGAGGAAGTGAAAGAAATCTGGCTCCTGAGGCAGTTGCCTTCCTGACAGCGGGAGTCGTTATGAATGAGTAGTCCGTGGCGCCTATGATCACGTTTGCTCTGCACAGCTGCTCGGTCATGTTCTCGATCACATCGCCCTTTTGTATCTCTTCCGATTTCAGAACGATCGTCCTAAGGACTGCATCGCTGGAACGTGCCCACTCATCCACTGCAGCAGCTTCTCTTTCATGGGTCTCGTCGGTGATAAAGAGAACAAGTTCGTCACGGTCCACTTCCAGCCACCTGTTCATGATAATGGACACACCGGTCTGAATTCTCATGGAAAGCCTCCTCATTTATCCGCAGATAGATTATACATCAGCCTTGCGAACCCATAAAGCACGTTTCCGGCTGACCGTCTGCACACAGAAGAATTATTAATATTGTATTAACAAATCTATCGTGCTAAAATGTCACTAATTTAATGCGGTGAAGTGTCGGAAACGATCCGGCATGAATCAGATGAGTGCGAGGTCTTTCTTGGTGGCAGACGGTTCAAAGACGACTACAGGAAAACACTTTACAAAAGAACTTGTGCGCTACGATTTCGACCATCCGATCAGACTGGTCGCTTTCCGTACCGGCGGGCTGGATACTCTGTTCTATGCCGTGATGCTCAGCACCTGCGTTACTGTCATACTTTTGATCCTGAGCCTGAGGGACGGCAAACTGCATCTGGAGTTCACGCTCGGCAGGACCCTCCTGTCGTTCCCTTTCGCGGTCTTGGCTGTGATCTTCTTCCAGCTGTTGCGCGAACTGCGGGTCTATCCTCCGAAACTGCTTAAGCAGAATGTCTGGACGATAGAAGAGCTTACAGCTCTCACGGGAAAAAGCAGGAAAGATACCGAACAGATAATCACCAGAGTACTGGAGGCGTGCTTCACAGTCAGTGCAGAATGCATACTTAACGGATCTGACGACGTGACCGCACCGCTGCAGGATGGCTCCGATGAGCCGTCAGAGGAGGAACCCGTTCATGAAGACGGTTTCTCAAAATATGATGACTGATGCCCGGCATGTAAAAGGTACTATGCCGGTGAATCATAAATAACATCAGTAAAGGAGAAAGAGAATGGAAATCGTTAAGCTAATTGGCGTAGTGATCGTTGTCATCGGCTTCGCTCTGAAGTTTGACACGATCGCGACAGTAGTTCTTGCCGGTCTGGTCACCGGACTGGTCGCCGGCATGACTCCTCTGGAGATCCTGGATACTCTGGGCTCCACATTTGTTAGCGGAAGAAACTCCACCCTCTTCGTCCTCACGCTCCCCGTCATCGGCGTATGCGAGCGCTACGGACTCAAAGAGAAGGCGATAGATTTCATCCGCAGCATCAAGAACGCAACGACCGGCGGCGTCATCCTGATCTATCAGGCTGTACGTACGCTCTCAGCCGCGTTCTCTCTCCGTCTTGGCGGACATCCGCAGTTCGTACGTCCTGTTGTCGTACCGATGGCAGAAGGCGCTGCGATCTCCAGGTACGGTGAGCTCACTGATGCCATGTCCGACGTGATCCGCGGTGCTTCCGCAGGTTCCGAGAACTATGGTAACTTCTTTGCGCAGAACTGCTTCATGGGTGCTTCCGGCACTCTTCTGATCGTCAACACACTCGTTGACCAGGGTTATGATGTCACTGTTGCGCAGATAGCAAAATGGTCGATCCCGATCGCTGTCATCTCTGTCATCGTAGGTGCAGTCCGCTGCATCCTTATCGACAAGAAGATCGCGAGAATGGCTGATGCGGAAAGGAGTGATAAATAATGACACCTGCCAACATCATTGCTGAAGTATTCTATGTGATCATTGGTATCATATTCATCCTTGTCGGCATTAAAGCCCTTAAGGATCCCAACGCCCAGAAGAAAGGCACGACTGTCGCCTTCTGGTTCCTTCTTGCGTTCACATTCATCTGTGGTTATTGGCTCCCGAAGTGGATCTCCGGTCTTGCCGTTGTCGCTATGGCTGTCCTCACCGGAATCAAAGGTGTTGCACAGAGCGCCAGCGATGTGCCGGATCCCAAGGTAGTCCGTGAGCGTGCAGACGCCATCGGATACAAGATCTTCCTTCCCAGCCTCGTACTTGCTCTCGGAGCTGTCATTCTGGCAACTCTCGGCGCAAAAGTCCCCGCTATGAACTGGATGACTGCCAACAACTCCATCTGCGTTTCCGCTGTCTTTGGCATGATACTGGTGCTTGCCCTTACCAAGGCTTCCCCCAAATACGGCGTAATAGACGGAACCCGTCTAATGGATAACGTTGGCCCCACAGGTATCCTCCCGCAGCTTCTTACTGCTCTCGGATCCCTGTTCACCAAGGCCGGCGTAGGCACAGTTATTGCCAGCTTCGTGGCATCCATCGTTCCCGAAGGAAACAAACTCGCAGCATGCGCTGTCTACTGCATAGCGATGGCTGTGTTCACGATCATCATGGGCAACGGCTTCGCAGCCTTCTCCGTCATTACTGTCGGAATCGGTATCCCGTTCCTTATCGCACAGGGTGCCAACCCGATCGTTGTTGGAGCTCTCGGTCTTACAGCCGGTTACTGCGGAACCCTCTGCACCCCGATGGCAGCAAACTTCAACATCATGCCTGCTGCTCTTCTTGAGGTCAAAAACAAATACGCCATCATCAAGAGCCAGGTTCCCGTTGCTGTATGCCTGCTCGTGATCCACATCATCCTGATGTATGTTTTCGCGTTCTAAGTAAGTACACCATCCGCGCGCAGCATGCTGCGCGCGGATTTTCTTACCAGTATATTAGGAGTTTATATGAAGGTATTACTTACTGCTTTTAATCCGTTCGGCGGAGAGCCGGTCAACCCTGCCCAGGAAGCAGTGGCAGCCGTTGCCGACGAAATTGCCGGTGCCGAGATCGTTAAGGTCGTCGTACCGACAGTCTTCGGAAAAGCTATAGATACAGTTTATGAAGCCATGAAGAAGGAGAACCCTGATGTCACGTTCTGCATCGGCCAGGCCGGCGGTCGCATCGGCTTGACGCCCGAGCGTGTTGCCATCAACCTTGACGATGCGCGCATCGAGGACAATGAGGGAAATCAGCCTTCTGACAAAGTGATCTTCGAAGACGGTGAAAATGCTTATTTCACTTCTCTTCCCGTCAAAGCCATGGTTGCCAAGATAAAGGAAGCTGGCATTCCAGCCAGCATCTCCTATACAGCTGGTACATTTGTATGCAACCATCTTATGTACGGAGTCCTGTATCACATTTCCAAAGAATTCCCCGGCATGAAGGGCGGGTTCATGCATGTTCCCTATCTGCATGAACAGGCTATCAACCGTGCCAACACACCCTCTCTCTCTAAAGAGGATATCGTGAAGGGGATCGAGGCTGCTATCACCGCAATAGTGGAGAACGCCTGATCATACGGGGACTGACCGCAGCAAAGCGGCAGGCTCCTCTGATAAGCGGCTCTGCATTGTCGAACCGAACTTAACGAAATTAACGGAGCATCACCCCAGATGGCGATGCCCCGTTTTCTTTTCCTGCTTGTTTTTCAGAATAACTTGATCTTACTATTCTTCAGGCTCAGTGCCTTCTTCAGGTTTCTGCGCGGTCTGTGCGGACGGATCCTGCAGATCAGGGTCCGATGGGTCCGGCTGAGCCGTGATGATCAGCACATCTGACAGTTTGATGATCTCTCCCTCATCCATGCTCTGATCATATACCAATCCCTGCAGCTGATCTTCCTTTTCTCTGAACACCACCTGATACTGGATCCCGTACTGCTTAAGCAGCTGTTCGGCATTCGGCACATAAAGTCCCCTGACTTCCGGTACGACAGCGGTTGTGTCTTTTGTCTTGTTTACAAAGAGAGTGATGGTCCTCTGGTTCAGGCTCATGGGAGTCCCCGGATGAGGATCCTGATTTACGATGACTTCCGGCTCCATGCCCTCCACATATGTGCTGACGATCACGAAGTCGAACGATACTGTATCAAGTTCCGTTTCTGCAACGGTTTTCCCTCTGTAATCAGGTGCCTCCACAGTGATCTCATCCGGAAGGCCTGCCAGTTCCTCAGCCCTTCTGCGTGCTCTTTCCTTTTTTGCCGATGCCAGACTGACAAAATATACTATGGTCATTACGAAGAGCAGGCATGCAGAAATGATGGAGAGATATCTCCACCTGTTGATCTTTTTCCTCTTCTTCTCGTCATCAGGTCCTTCATCGAATGCCTCTGAAGCCAGATCCACTGTAAACGCATCTGCCTCGTCGCCGCTCACCCCTTCGAGGGCTTTGCGGAACTCGGACACTGACTGCGTCCTGTTCTCCCTGTTAACCAGCATCGCGTTCCAGACGGCGGACGAGACTTCCTCCGGTATCTCATCGGATGTCTCCGCCATCGTGGTCAGCGTATCGAAATTCTTCCTCTGCAGACCGTCCTGAGGTGTCGTTCCGACGATACAGCGGTAAAAGATCGCGCCGAGACTGTAAACATCACTGTTAGCGGTGGCTTTCTCACCGGACTCGCATTCCGGGGAGCAGAACCCCACCGCTTTCTGTGTCACAGGTCTCTCACCGACATGGAATTCATCCACACGTACATCGCCGTTAGAATTGATGAGGATGTTCTCCAAAGACAGATTGCCGTGATACAAGCCTTTTGCATGAACTGCCTCAAGAGCATCCATGACCGGATCCATGACGATCTTGGTCTGGAGTACTGAGAGCGTTCCCCCGTTTCTCCTGAGCAGTTCGCGCAGAGTCATTCCAGAAAACGTATCTATCACTGCGTATACAGTGCCGTTTTGCTGGATAAGGTCTCTGACCTTCGGTATGGTGCAGTCATCAGGGAGGTCTCTCATCGCTCCGTATGCGGAAGCGAATCTGTTGAGACCGGCTTTGAATCTCTTCTCTGCTCCTTCCAGCGGTTGCATGAGCATCTCCCCGCTCACGCGCGTGATCCCACCTGCCGGAAGGTATTCCCTTACAGTGCAAGTGCTGTAACTGTTGACGTCGAATCCTACATAGTCAACACATTCGGTATGGATCTCCTCTGCTCTTCCGACAAGGTATTTCCCTTTTCCGATCCTTGATCCGATAGGGAGAAGCCCGTCGGGATTCTGCTGGCTGCCGTTGTAACCGCAGGAAGGGCATGCCAGTGCGTCTGCAGGCACAGGGCTCATGCAGCACATACACAGTTTCCTGTCAGACATGCTTCTTCCTCCTCAAAAATAGCGGCGCCAAGCGCCGCTTTTTCGTTTTTCAGCTTTTACGGCAGATCCTCATCATTCTCAAGATTGTGCCATACGCCCTGAACGTCTTCGTCATCCTCCAGCATCGTCAGAAGCAGCCCCATCTGTTTCAACTGTTCCGGATCGCTGAGCGTTGTATATGTGGAAGGCACATAAGCTACTTCCGCAGATGAGAACGAGTAGCCAAGAGATTCCAGCCCTTCACATGCCTTTACAAGCTCATACGGATCCGTCGTTATCTCGGCGACATTCTCGTTTACTTCAAGATCGTCGACACCGTCCACTTCCATGGCTTCCATCATGAGCTTGTCCTCATCTATCGGATCCTCGTCCTCGATGATGATGACACCTTTCTGTGTGAACATGTATGAGACGCAGCCTGTGGTCCCGAGGTTTCCGCCGTATTTATCAAAGAAATGCCTCACAGAAGCGGCAGTGCGGTTTCTGTTATCTGTGAGGGCTTCACAGATGACCGCGACTCCTCCGGGGCCGTATCCTTCATAGACTATGCTCTCATAGTTCGCGGTATCGGAAGAAGCCTTGTCTATGACTCTCTTTATATTCTCGTTGGGCACGTTGTTTGCCTTGGCTTTGGATATCGCGTCGCGCAGCCTGGCATTGGTGTCGGGATTGGAGCTTCCTCCCTCCTTGACCGCCACAGCGATCTCCTTGGCATATTTCGTGAACACCTTGGCTTTAGCGCCGTCGGCTTTCTCTTTTTTCCTCTTGATGTTGTTCCATTTAGAATGTCCGGACATCGAATAACTCCTTGCTTTGATGAATTATCATACTAAATATTATATTTACTGTTTCTTTTCCATGCAATGACCTCGAGATCAGTCCTCAACGATCATCGCAAACAGTTGCCTGATCCGGTCTGTGTCCCCGGTCAGATAGAGAAAACCGAACAGAGTCTCCAGTCCGGTCGCTGCTCTGTAGTCTGCCGGAGCGGCATGCTTGGACGAAGTGACCTTGTTTGCGTTTCTCCCTCGGCGAGCTATGTCCGCCTCATCATCGGAAAGCTCCGGCGCGATCTTTTCCATCGCCGTATGCTGAGCCTCTGCTCTGACATATGCGATCGCCATCTTGTGCAGGGCCGATGCCGGCGCGTCATGGGTAATGCTGATATGCTCTCTGACGAGAAGCTCATAAACCGCATCTCCGATGAAAGCAAGCTCCACCGGGCTTTTCTGTTTTGCCTCGTGCACCGAAAGCACAGAATGCTCAGGTAACATAATCAAACTGGTAATCTCCTATGCGAATGGAATCGCCTTCCTGAACGTTCAGCTCAACGAGCCTGTCAAGTATCCCTGAGTCTGCAAGAGCGTTCTGGAAGTACATCAGCGACTCATAATCATCCACATTGCTCTGCATGAGGATCCTCTCAAGCCATGGCGCCTCGATCACCCACTCTTCCGCTTCGTCGTCCCTGTGGATCTCGAAGTCCCTGTTTCTTCCGCCTCTCTGCGGCCTTACGAAATCAGGCTCAAAAGTGGTGACCGGAGGCAGCTCTGCCAGCGCACCTGCGCACATGTTGACCAGGTCTTTTGTGCCCTCAGTAGTCGCAGCTGATATCTCAATGTAATCAAAGCCCTTTTCTCTGATATATGCCGCGAAAGCATCCCTCTGCTCTTCCGAAGCAATATCTATCTTGTTTCCGGCGACTATCTGTTTCCTGGAACCGAGTTCCTCGCTGAAGGAGGAAAGTTCCGTGTTTATCTGCTCGAAATCCGCGACAGGATCGCGGCCTTCACTGCCGGAGACATCCACGATATGAACTATGAGCCTGCATCTCTCGATGTGCCTTAGAAAGTCATAACCGAGCCCAATGCCCCTGCTGGCTCCTTCTATCAAACCTGGAATGTCGGCTGCGACAAATGAGGTATCCCCGCAGTTAACGACGCCTAGGTTGGGAGAAAGTGTAGTGAAATGATAGTTAGCGATCTTCGGTCTGGCATTGGAGATGACAGATAAAAGCGTGGATTTGCCAACGTTGGGAAAACCTACAAAACCGACATCCGCAATAAGCTTGAGCTCGAGTGTGATCTCGTATGACTCTCCCTGTGTTCCAGTCTTCGCAAATCTCGGGATCTGTCTGGTCGGCGTCGCGAACCGCGCGTTTCCGAATCCTCCTCGCCCGCCTTTGCAGATGAGGACCGGTTCGTCAGAAGAGACATCCGCCATGATCTTTCCGGATTCATTCTCCCTTACGACAGTTCCCCTCGGCACCTTCAGGAACAGGTCATCCGCGCTCTTTCCCTTACAGCGGTTCCCTCTTCCGTTCTCCCCGCTTCCCGCTTCGTATTTGCGTCTGTATTTGTAATCGCTCAGTGTTGAGAGATGATCGTCGGCAACAAGATAAATGCTGCCTCCGTCTCCTCCGTCCCCTCCGTCAGGGCCTCCGGCTGCAACATATTTCTCTCTGTGAAAGCTTACTGCGCCGTCCCCGCCGCGTCCTGCTTTCAGTACGATCTTGGCTTTATCAATAAACATTTTTTCAGATATAAATGAAAATCCCGTGCCTTGCAGCACGGGATCCGGTTCAGTTCATGACGTTGACCTTTTTGCGGTCCTTGCCGTAGCGTGTGAACCTGACGGTACCGTCCGCAAGTGCGTAGAGTGTATCGTCGGATCCGATCCCTACGTTGAGGCCGGGATGAATGTGTGTGCCGCGCTGGCGGACAAGAATGTTGCCTGCGAGCACGAACTGTCCGTCTGCTCTCTTGACGCCGAGGCGCTTGGACTCGGAGTCTCTGCCGTTCTTTGTGGAACCAACACCTTTTTTATGTGCCATAAGTGAATTCCTCCGTTTCCTTACGCATTGATCGCAGTAACTTCAACCTTGGTGAAGCTCTGACGGTGGCCGAGATGACGTTTCTCGTTCTTCTTTGCCTTGTAGGTGAACACATCGACCTTCTTGGCTTTTCCCTGCTTAAGGACCTTGCCTGTCACGGTTGCACCTTCCACTGTGGGATTTCCGAACACAGTGCTGTCGCCGCCGACTGCCAGGACCTTGTCAAATGTGACGGCTTCATCAGCTTCGGCTGCGAGCTTCTCGACGTATATGACGTCTCCCTGCTCGACCCTGTACTGCTTGCCGCCGGTCTCGATAATTGCGTACATCACTTTACCTCTGTCTTTTTATTCGACTCGCTGCATCAGGCGGTGAATGCTCACTCTTGAATGCCTGTTTCAAGCGGACTTATAGATTATAAAAGAGACTGATCTGCGTGTCAATATGATTCCGAATGTGCTGTCAGTCACTCGACATATCTGATCGATACATTTCCGGAATCGAATCGGTTCTGTCTTCCGTCTTCCGTTTCCACAAGAAGAGCTCCGTCCTGTTCGGCAGCAATCGCTCTTCCTCTTTCCTCGGCATCTCTGACAATGAATGTGATATCCCTCCCGACAGTGCCGCATATCCTGCGGTAGCACTCCATGACCTCCCGTGCGCTGTTCTGCAGTTCTCCTGCAAGCTCTCTGTACAGGTCAGCAGCGAGAACATCCCTTTCAATCGTACTGCTTCCTATAGCAGCTGCGATCTCCGACAACCCGTCCGGAAATCCTCCGTCAGGGGGCATGAGATTGATGCCGATGCCGATGATGACCTCTCCGGAAGAGATCCTTTCGCAAAGTATCCCTCCCGCCTTTTTCCCGTTCAGGATAATGTCATTGACCCATTTCATCTCCGTACATATCCCGGCATTCCTCAGGGAAGCGACAGCCGCGTTTCCCGCAGCGAAAGTCACCGGAAATGATGCAGGGATACTGCCGAATACCGCGGAAAAGTAAAGGCCCGTACTGTGGGGAGAATAAAAGCTCCTTCCATGGCTTCCTCTGCCGGCGGTCTGACCGTCAGCTATGACAAGGATGTCAGAGCCGAACTGTGGGACAAGTTCTCTTGCCATTAGATTCGTCGAATCGACCGAGGCGCATGCCTTCACATAAGGATAGAGCCCGCTTTCAGCGAGCTCTTTCTCTATAAATACCTTATCGGGAATCAAACCAAATATCTCCAGACCTGCGGATCAGTACATCGGCCACTGCTCAAACGGAGCATCATTGGCAGATTCTCTCTTGATCACTTTGATCGACACTATATCAAGTATGACAACGAATGCAAAGAATACGTAGTACAGAACTTCGAAATTGCTCATAAGGCAGTAATCGTAGAATCCGTGAAGGATCACAGCCATGAAAAGAGCAGTCCCAAGACTTCTCTTTGCCTCATCGGGCCTGCCGTAGATCATTGCCTTCCTCGCTTTTGAGTAATGGTGACCCATAAACACGCTGAAAGTCATGTGGCCGGGTATCGAAAGGATAGCTCTCTGAAACGCGATCGACAGACCATAGCTCTGCAGATACATGATGTTCTCCAGAGCAGCAAATCCGAGCGATACGAATACTGCATATACTATACCGTCAAAGTTACAGTCGAACTCTTCGTTCTTCCATGTAAACAGTCTCAGACAGAGGAGCTTGCAGCCTTCTTCTGCAAGGGCCACTATCAGGAATGCATCTATCAGCACGTATATCTCAGATTCCGCGTAAAAAAATGACTCCAGCACTCCCCCTGCAAGCTGCTCCAGGATCGCAGCAGGAAAACATGATAATGCTCCTGCTCCCGCCAAAAGAAGCAACAGACCGATCGGTTCCTTCTCAACTCTGTCCAGCTTGTAGATATAGCCCATCAGAAACAGCGCAGGCAGCACTGCCGCAGCAAGCAACACTCGCATCTCTTCACCCTCCGATATTTGATTATCTTAACGACACTCTATTTCCAGTATTGAGAATACTCTTTTTCCCGTTTTTTCCTGTCGATGAACAGTCTGATATTCCTTACTGCATCATCCCACAAAAACAGGATAAGAGGAATAAGACAGGCTATGATCAGCGGTCTGATCACAGGACTTACTATAAAATTATACCCCATAAACAAGAGGTCCAACAGTGCGACCCATTTGACCTTGACCGGTATAACATAAAACAGAAGCACCTGATAGTTCGGATACAGGACAGCAAAGGCAAGAAAAAGCGATAGATTTATATAGTATGAGGTGCCGACTCCGACGAATACTGAAGCGATCACCGTGCATATAATCTCCAGAAGGTAGTAGCAGTCAAAGTTGAAACTCCCCCATTCATGTTCAAGCGCTCCGCCGATCATATAGTAGAAATAGAGGCTCAGAAGAAAAGTCAGAGGATTCCTGCTGTTCGGTTCAAAGATAAATGTAAGTACTCTCCACACCTGGCCCTGAGTAACAAGACTCCAGTTGAGATACAGCATGTCGGTTGCGAAACCGTTCATAAGCAAGTCGGCGACATACACTATTGCCTGACCGCCGCAGATCACGACCATCAGATTCTCAATAGCGTATCGCCCGAGTTTTCTCTCAAGTTTGTTCAGGAATCTCAACGAATGACACCAGCCTTGCAGATAATATACCTTATTATATAACTTGAGTCACTAACCAACAACTGAAACCGTTGACTTGAAAAATGTGTGATTGTAGAATAGAATCCGAATCAAAAAGCGGGTATGGTGGAATTGGCAGACACGTTGGATTTAGGATCCAATGGGAGACCGTGCAGGTTCAAGTCCTGTTACCCGCACCAAAAAAGCCCATCTTGTTCCGATTTCCGGAATAGATGGGCTTTTAATTTACAGCGCAAACAAGCTTTGCTCAGGTGATTGCATGGTATATTAGTTGTTGGAATATAATAGTAATAAGAATCAACCGGGATCATGGAAGGAAATGTGATTGCTTCAGATCAAAGCAAAACTGTCTTGAAACGATAATTCAAAGCGTCAGCACTTCTTGTCGGCAGTGATCCTGTTTAGGAGAAAGGGCGAACTATGATATCTATAAACAATGGCTGGGAGTTCACTCCCGAATGGAACGGATCCTTCCTTGATTATTCATCTGAAGGAATGCAGGTCAGGATCCCGCACAACGTAAAAGACCTGCCTCTGCATTACGCAGACAACAGAAGCTATGAGATGATCAGCGGATACCGCAGAAAGATCGTTGTTCCGAAAGAAGCTGCCGGCAAGCGGGTTTTCGTCTGCTTTGAAGCGGCCGCTCACATAGCCACCGTCTATGTCAACAGAGAAGAAAAGTTCACTCACCTCGGAGGCTACACGGCTTTTGAGGTAGAGATCACAGATTCCGGTATACCGGGAGAAGAGATCGAGATAGCGGTAAAGCTGGACAGCACGGAAAACCCGTCGATACCGCCATTCGGCTTCGTTATCGACTACCTCACATACGGCGGCATCTACCGTCCCGTGTGGCTGGACATCCGTGAACATGTATATATCTCGGATGTTTTCGTCACCACCTCGGATCCCGGGACCGCTATAGTAAATGTGACAGTATCCGACGGCTCCGTGCCCTCAGGAAAAGCGGTCATCTCCGACATAAACGGAGATGTTCTGGCATCTTCCGGGCTGGCCGGAGAAGAGACCCTTATCCAAGTGTCCGGTGCGCTGCCCTGGAGCCCGACATCTCCTGTCCTCTATGACCTGACTGTAAGCCTTGATAACGGCAGCGAAAAAAAAGTGAAGTTCGGTTTCAGAACAGCGGAGTTCCGATCGGACGGGTTTTATCTGAACGGTGTCAAGACATTCATGCGCGGGCTGGACAGGCATCAGAGTTTTCCGTATGTGGGATATGCTGTTCCTGACAGTCTTCAGGTGGAAGATGCGCGCATACTTAAAGAGGAGCTCGGCTGCAACGCGGTGAGGACCTCACACTATCCTCAGTCGCAGGCATTCATCGATGCATGCGACAGGTTCGGCCTTCTAGTATTCACCGAGATCCCGGGATGGCAGCACATAGGAGACAGCACCTGGAAAGACGTCGCCTGCAGGCAGGTCGAGGAAATGGTCCTTCAGTACAGGAATCACCCTTCGATAGTCCTGTGGGGAGTCCGCATCAATGAGAGCCAGGATGATGACGAGTTCTATGAGAGGACCAACCGCATCGCCCACTCACTGGACCCGAGCCGGCAGACGTCCGGCGTCAGATATATCAAAAAGAGCCATCTGCTCGAAGATGTATATGCATTCAACGACTTCACCCACTCCGGAAAGAATGAGCCGATCACAGTGAAATCGAAGGTCACGCCCGACATGTCAAAAGGGTTGCTGATATCGGAGTCCAACGGGCACATGTTCCCGACAAAGTCGTTCGACAAGGTAGAAGACCGGCAGGAGCATGCCCTCAGACACGCGAGGGTGATGAATGCCGCCATGTCCACAGGGGAACATGCCGGGTGCCTGGAGTGGTGCATGTTCGATTATCCAACGCACAAGGACTTCGGATCAGGTGACCGGATCTGCTACCACGGCGTCATGGACGCGTTCAGGAATCCCAAGCTCGCTGCGAGCGTATACGCGATGCAGCAGGATGAGCGTCCTGTGCTGGAGATCGGGTCCACGATGGACATAGGCGATTATCCGGGCGGAATGCTGGGAAAGGTGTATGCATTCACCAATGCCGATTCCGTTCGCCTCTATAAGAACGGAGATTTCGTGGCCGAGTTCAGCGATACCGAATTCAGATCACTTCCGCACGGACCTTTGCTCATTGATGACACGGTAGGCGATCTGCTCAGATCAAAGGACGGATACACCGGGAAACTGGAGAAGCTCCTGCACGACTGCCTGGTATCCGCCTCTGTTCACGGGATAGAAGGCATGCCTTTGGGAGACAAACTCAAGCTTGCCTGGATAATGCTCAGATACAGGATGACGTATTCCGATGCAGTCGATCTCTACGGCAGATACGTCAGCAACTGGGGAGGAGACGCTACTGTCTGGAGGTTCGATGCCGTCAAAGAAGGTGCCGTGACCGACTCAAAGACGCTGGTCCCCTCTGCAGAGCTTGCTCTTGAAGTCAGAGCCAGCTCGCCGATTCTTACGGAAGGCGATACTTATGACATGTCAGCTGTAAGGATCCGCATAGTTGACGGCAACGGAAACACCGCCCACTATGCACAGCTTCCGGTCTCCTTCAAAGCTGAGGGAAGCATCTCCCTTGTCGGTCCTGACTGCGCGACCGCAGAAGGCGGAATGACAGGGACATACGTAAAGACCACCGGATCAGCAGGAAACGGAAAGCTGACTGTAAGTGCCCCGGGCATCTCTCCCGTCGAACTGATATTCACGGTGAATTGATCTGCTATTCCAAGATCCCCTGCTCTGTATCGATCTGATCAGAGCAGGGGATCTTTTGATATATGGAGAAAACACTTTCTTTCTTATACGTTTATTGATTCAGGTATCTTCCCAGAAATTCTCTCGTTCTCTCATTTCGGGGATCGGTGAAAAGCTCTTCCGGATCTCCTTCTTCCATGATGACTCCTTCATCCATGAAAACGACTCTGCTGCTTACCTGCCTGGCAAATGCCATCTCATGAGTGACGACAGCCATAGTCATTCCCTGCTCCGCCAGCTCCCTCATGACGTCGAGCACCTCCCCGACCAGCTCCGGATCCAGCGCAGAAGTCGGTTCATCAAACAGAATCACTTCCGGGTCCAGCGCCATTGCCCTTGCTATGGCCACACGCTGCTTCTGCCCCCCTGAAAGCTGTCTCGGCTTTGCGTTGCAGTAGGGAGCCATACCGACAAGAGAGAGGATCTGACGCGCATACTCCTGGGCTTCCTCCCTGCTCCTGTGCAGCACTCTGATCTGCCCGAGAGTGCAGTTGTCGATGACAGACAGGTTATCAAACAGATTGAAAGACTGAAACACCATTCCGACTTTTGCGCGGTACGCAAAAACTTCGTTTCCGAGACCGGTTATATCTTTTCCGCGGAACAGGATAGTTCCCGAGGTCGGAGTTTCCAGAAGATTGATGCATCTGAGAAGAGTGCTTTTCCCTGAGCCGGACGGACCGATCACGGAGATGACGTCTCCCCTGCAGATATTGAAATTGATATCCTTAAGTACCGGATTGGTCCCGAATGTCTTGGAAAGATGCCGGACTTCAAGTATAGGTTCCATTTCCATCTCTCAGTCCTTTCCTTTATAGTCGCGGCTGCGCTCTTTAAACAGTTCTTCAGAGACAGGATGTCGGTACACTCCGGAAGTCAGTGTCAGCGGGTCACTTACTACAAGCTCAAAACTGCTGCTTCCCTCCATGCGCTGTTCAACCTTTCTCAGCAGGAACGACGAGATCAGCGTCATTGTCAGGTATCCTATCATCTCGATAACCGCGGAAGGGAAATATGAGTATGTAGCGCCTACCACTCCCCTGTGCACCGCAAAGAAATCGGTAAAACTGATCATGAACATGACTGACGTGTCTTTCAGGTTGATGATGTAGTTATTTCCGATCTGAGGCAGTATGTTCCTCACAGCCTGCGGGAGGATCACGTACATCATTGCCTGAATATGTGTCAGGCCGATCGCCATCGCTCCTTCTACCTGTCCCGGGTCAACTGAAATGATCCCGCCCCTGACCGATTCCGTCATGTAGGCTCCGGTATTGATGGATACGACCAGTATCGATGCAGCCCATACGCTTGAGAACCGCGCCGCACCGTCTGTGAAATACGGAAGCGCGTAGTAGATAAAGACTGCCTGCAGTACCATCGGTGTCCCGCGGAACACCTCAACATATCCTCTGATCACAGCGCGCAAGGTCCTGATCAGCACCCTTCTTCCCAGAGGGGCATTCGTGTCATACGGTATGGCATTCAGCACGCCGCATATGAATCCGATGATGCATCCGAGGACCGTTCCGATAAGCGCAAGCAGGACAGTGTTCTTCATTCCCGAAAGATACATCGGGAGGTATTTCGCGCATAGCCGGATCACATCCTGTATCAATTGAGAGAACTTACCCATCTCAGTTTCAGTCCTCCGAGAGCGGCTGGATGGATATGGCGTAAGCCATCAACTCATTGAAATCATTTGCATCCATTTTTTCCAGAACTGCATCGATATCGTCCTTGAGGACCGTGTTCCCCTTTTTGACAGATACACCGATATTCACATTTTCGGCTCTCTCTTCCTCGGTAAAGCTGAAGTCTCCGTCGGTGCCCGTGAAATCCAGAATGACCATATCCGGATAAGCTATCACCGCTGCCTGCGCAGTCGGCGTATCGGTACAGACGAAATCTACCGTTCCCGTCTCAAGCGCCATGAGCATGGCGGGCGTAGTCTCTGTTGCGGTCTGGATAACAGCGCCTGTGATCTGGGGAAGACAGACATCGTACCAGATAGTACCCATCTGAGCCGTGCACTTTCCTCCGGCAAGGTCTCCTATCCCTTTTGCCGATGCGAAGGCGCTGCCTTCTGTCGTCATACAGACGATGGTCGCATAGAAATACGGACCGGCAAAATCAACTTCTTTAGACCTTTCCGAAGTCATTGACTGCCCTGCGATAACACAATCGAATATCCCGGACTGAACGCCGGGCACCAGAGAATCCCAGTCTGACTGGATTATTTCGAGCTCCCAGCCGTTCTCTTCGCAGATCTTCTTTGCGATCATTACGTCGTATCCGTTTGCATATGCACCGGGCACATTAGAGATCGGCACTGCGCCGTTGCTGCTGTCGTTCTGCAGCCAGTTGTAAGGCTCGTACGAGCACTCCATCGCAACAGTCAGCACACCGTCCTCCACCCCGGTCTCGGTTTTAGCCGAAGAACCGCAGGAAGACATTGCCAAAGCGATCGCCAGTGCGAGCATCATTGAAACGAACCTTCTGATGTTGATCATTTTCTTTCTCCTTCTGATCATGTTTTTGAATAAACAAAAAGGCCGTAAACGCTCGCGGAGCATTTACAGCACATGATCTAATCCGGCAAAAGAATATGCCGCACATCAGTACCAGATAGCGCTCCACTCACGTGACAGTCCGCCGGATATTATCCGCCAG
The DNA here is from genome assembly GCA_017828855.1 of Oscillospiraceae bacterium. Taxonomy (GTDB): domain Bacteria; phylum Bacillota; class Clostridia; order Oscillospirales; family Ruminococcaceae; genus RUG11783. Next base: position 20,723 of record JAFZZV010000112.1, read on the forward strand.
CCCAGCGAAGAAGCGCGCAGCTGCATTTCTTCCCTTCGGCGATGACCCCTTTTGCATCCCGCTAAAGCTGCTTATGTGCGGGAGGTTACTGATGGACACCGCGCCTCTATCTTGTGTCTGATGTTATTCCAGTCAGGCTCTTATGTCAATACAAAGCATAATATTCTGTATATATGTATATTATTCACCTGAGCCAGTTCACTTTTTTGTTGGATTCAACAAAGATTATATGACAGATCAAAGCGCCGGATCTCGGATGCGAGTCCGGCGCATGTCCTATATTACCTTTGTCTTCAGGTATGACTGTTGAACCAGTCGGTGATCTCCTTCAGTCTTCTCACCCTGTGTTCGGGCATTCCGCTGCGTGACAGCTCATGGTTCTCGCCGTGGAACACTGCCATCCTGGTCTCTACTCCCCGTGTCTTCAGCGCCGAGAAGAACTGGATCCCCTGCTCGAAAGGACACCTGTAGTCCTGATCGGAATGGATGAACAGCGTCGGCGTCTTCACATCATCGGCGTACTTCAGCGGTGAATGCCACCAGAGCTTCTCCAGATCCGACTTGTGATACAGGTCTGCGCACTGCTGGTCTCTTGTGAACATCGGGCCGATATCCGACACTCCTTCAAACGATATCCAGTTGCTGATGCTCCTCTGTGTTGCAGCGCAGCAGTATCTGTCTGTATGGCCGACGATCCAGTTGGTCATGTATCCGCCGTAGCTTCCCCCGGTGACGCAGACCTTATCCGAGTCTATCTGCGGATATCTCCTGAGCACCTCATCGGTGAAGTCCATGAGGTTGTTGTACTCCACTGTGCCGTATTTGCCTCTGATATCGGCGAATTCGTTGCCCCTGCCGTCTGATCCAATCGGGTTGCAGAAGAAAACAAAGTAACCGAGGCCTGCCCAGTACTGCATCTCATGGAAGAATATCTCGCCGTATACCGTCTTGGGACCGCCGTGGATATCCAGGACCGCAGGATACTTCTTTTTCGGATCGAAACCGAATGGTTTGAGCACCCATCCGTCTATGTCATATCCCTCGCTCATGAAGGTGATCTTCTCAGGCAGGGCTACATAGGTATCTTTCAGCGCCTCTCCGTTGAAATCGCTGATCTTCTCAATCTCTCCGCCTTTCAGATCCGAAACATACAGTTCCTGAAGCTCTCCGGCAGTCATCCTCACCGAGATGACCTTTCCGGTCTCTTCCGAGACATCGAAATCGTCGACAGAACCTTCGATATCTATGACCGTGCTCTTTTCCCCGTCTGCAGTCAGACAGCACAGAACCGCCGAATTTCTCCTCGTCTCCGTGAAATAGATGCCCCTGCTGCCGTTCCTGACGGAACGGCCGTGTCCGAGCCTGCAGTCGCTTCCCGTTGAGTTTCCTATGGAAGTGTCCGTCTTATAGAGCAGCTCTTCCTTTCCGGTGTCGGGATCGAACCAGTAGAGGTCATCATCCTGGTTCATTCCGTGCTGCTTGCCGTCGTTAAGCGCCAGGACCAGTCTCCCGTTAAGAAGTGCGCTCCCGCCGACTCTGTATACCTTGTCATCTCTGATCACGGTCACCTTCCCGTCTTCCCTTCCATATGAGAAAACGGTGCTTGCCAGCTCAGAGAACCCCGCGCCTTTGCTGCCCCAGAATACGATCCTGTCATCCAGCAGCTCATAGCCTCCGACGCTGTATTCAGGGTCGTTGATCCGCTCGACTTCGCCCGTCTGTTCGTCAAAGAGGAAAATCGCCCTGCGGTTTCCGTTTATGAATCCGGCTCCGTTGAACCAGAAAGGGAGCTCATCGCAGACTTCATAATCTGCGTCATTCCTGATCCGCTCGTCTTCCTTTTTCCTGTCCTCATCGCTGAGCGTATAGTAGTCAGGGCAGTCCTTGCTGATATCTCCGCTGACGACATACACACAGTCATGCCAGAGTTCCATACCGCTGGCTCTGAAAGGCAGTTCCGCAGTCTTCTCAGCCTCTCCGCCGTCCAGTCTGATGGTATACAGCGGCGTGAAAGCCTCTCTGCCCTCCGCCCTCTTCTTGTCTTCTTCCTCTCTGGAGGCGAAGACGAACAGTTCATTGCTGTTCTTCCAGGCGAAAGATCCTTCCTTTCCTCCCGAAGTGAGCCTTCTGATCCCGCCGTCTCTGTACATGTACAGGTCGGAGGTGTAGCCTTTCCCGTCTTTCTGGGCTTTTTTTACAACGAACACATCCGTTTTCCCATCGGGAGAAAAACTGAGCCCGCTGAGGAATCTGTAGTTCTTGAAATCATCTATAGCAACTGTTCTCATTTATTCAAAACCTTTCTCAGAACTGATAATCACCGAGTTCCTTCAGCGGCTTCTTTAATTCTTCCGGATGCTGCATCAGCCATTCGAAATACTTCAGGCTCCGCACGAAGTAGAATCCGTCCGCGATCCTTTCATCCAGGATGACCGACATCGGCAGATATGTCCTCTCCCTGCCCTCTGTGTCATTCCTCTTGAACATCGTACCGATGATCACAAAGAAGGAATTGGTCCCGTAATTATTCAGATGATGATACGATGCGCTGGCTCCGATGCTTCCGAGGTTCGTCAGGAATATGGACGCATAGTTCGAGTCACCGTCTGTGAGGGCTTTCGGCATGATGCCGTGATATTCAAGTCTGTATATGATCCAGAAAAAGATCTCCATGAACCACCTTGGGAATTTCGCAATAGTGTCCATAAGGTCATCGAGATCGTTTTTCCCGGCTTCTCTCATCTTGGTGACGTCTCCAAGTATCTTTTTTGAGAAATCATCGATCACCATGTCTTCATTTGCGGTCATGAACACAAGGCTCTCCTGAGCTCCGTCTGCAAACTGCCTCTTTGCGGTGAATGACAGGGAGATCTCCTTTCTTTGCCAGTAGCATCTCCCGGAGATGAATCTGTTGAGAAGGGGACGATGATAGGTAGTTTTGGCTATCGCAGTGCATACCGCATGGAATATCTTGTAATTCGTTCCGTTCTCCTCGTTCTCCTTTTTCATCCAGTCAAGAAGATCTGTCACATCTATCTCTTCCTGCGCCATGACTTCCGAGTCGGTTCGGTTCTTCATAACATAAGGGAACATCGCGTGCAGTCCGTCAACATCGACTCTCACTGCGTCTCTTCGTTCTCTTCTGGGCATATCTTTATCCTCCCTATATGATCTCCAGCTCTCTTGTATCGCTGTTAAGGCATTCGCATCCGTCTTCCGTGACTATCACGAGGTCCTCTATCCTGACTCCGAATCTGCCGGGAAGATATATTCCCGGTTCTATTGAGAATACCATTCCGGTCTTTACAGGATGTTCATTCGCAGGCCCGACATCTTCAGGTTCGTGCTCTGTCAGCCCGATACCATGTCCCAGTCTGTGAGTGAAATATTCGCCGTATCCCGACTCAGTGATTATATCCCTTGCTGTGGCGTCTATATCACAGAATCTGACTCCGGGTCTGATCATTGCTTTGGCAGCTTCGTTCGCCCGTCTGACGATCTCGTACACTTCCTGCTGCTCCTGAGTCGCGCTGCGGTAGAATCTGGTCCTTGTCATGTCAGAACAGTATCCTTTCCAGACGCAGCCCATATCGATCAGCACGCAGTCTCCTTCTTTCAGCGCAGTATTGTCTGTGCCGTGATGCGGATCAGCGGCATTGGCTCCGAAAGCGACTATAGCTCCGAAGCTCTCACCGGAAGCACCTCTCTGCTCAAAGCCTTCTTTTACATATGCCGCAAGTTCCTTTTCTGTCATTCCCTTCCTGACGTTGGAGAAAGCGTACTCAAGCACTTCGTCGTTGAGTTTTGAACTGGCTCTCATCCTGTCCAGCTCTTCGTCATCCTTGATGATCCTCAGATCATCAACGGCAGTAGACACAGATATCGTGATCCCGGGACAGTTCTCCAGCACGGGTACGATATACTTCGCCGTCAGATCTCTTTCTGTACCGAGCTTTGAGACTCCGTCCAGCTGTGCGCAAAGAACAACAGGAGCGTCGTCATTGTCTGTGTGCCACAATGTCTCGATTCCGGTTTCTTCGAAGACAAAGAGCTTGTTGGCAAGCAGTGTGTCCCTGCCGTCCGCTCTCACCAGAAGCAGCCACATGCGTTCAAACGGGTGTATCATCGCACCTGTAAGGTAGAAGATGGACATCGGACTTGCAACTATCAGTGCATCCAGTCCCTCCTCCTTTATCGACAAGCGGAGCTTTTCTATTCTGCTTTTATCCATATAAAACTCTCCTGTATATGTTTTTTCCTTCAAACACATGATAAACTAAAAACTGAATAAAATACACCGAAATCGGAGAAATTTACATGAGAACCACAGTAACACCGCAAGAAGCTTTTGAGATCATAAACAGATACAACACCGAGCCGTTCCACCTGAGACATGCCGTCACCGTATCCAAACTTATGGGATACATGGCGTCGGAGTTGGGTTATGCCGACGACGCTGAATACTGGGCTGCTGTCGGAATGCTGCACGATATCGACTTCGAGAAGTATCCCGAGTGCCATCTGGACAACACTCCCGATATCCTGCGTGCGGAAGGGATCTCGGAGGATGTGATACACGCCGTATGCTCGCATGGATTCGGCATCTGCAGCGAGGTTGAACCGGAACACGAGATGGAGAAGGTACTGTTCGCATGTGACGAACTTACAGGTCTTGTCTGGGCAGCGGCAAAGATGCGTCCCTCAAGAAGCTGCACCGACATGGAACTGTCTTCCCTCAAAAAGAAATACAAGGATAAGAAATTCGCTGCAGGATGTTCAAGGGAGGTCATTGCCA
>JAFZZV010000113.1 GCA_017828855.1 Oscillospiraceae bacterium
CGTAAGACAGAGGAGGATCAGGAAATGACTTATACCAGGAAAAACGTAGGCACCTGCTCGGTATCTACGACCGTGGAGATCGAGGACGGCATCATCAAGGATGTCGAAGTGGTCAACGGCTGCCCCGGGAACCTCAAGGGCATCATGAGCCTTCTGAGGGGGATGAAAGCGGAAGATGCGATCGAGCGCATGGAAGGCATCACCTGCGGGAACAAACCGACATCCTGCCCCGATCAGATAGCCAAGTGCATCAGGGAGGCAATGGCTTCAGGAAACTGACTGCCCTGCGCGGAGACAATGTATTGACATTGTTATGAGACATTCGGTCACCAACCAGCCGGATGTCTTTTTTCTGTCAAAAACAAAAGCGGCATGGATCATGCCGCAGAAAATGTGTGATAAATATCTTTTCCCTCTCAGAGGGAGTAACAGATAAACAGTGCGGTCGCTATGTTGGCGATGCCGAGAACCATCAGTGCTTCCGTGAAGTTCTTCTGAGGAGCAGCCGGATGTCTGCACAGCCTTTTGACAAGAAGGCATGCGGGGAGGAAGACCGGAAGGAGAACTCCTCCGTCGATCCCCAGTATGATGTCGTTTCCGACAGGGGTGCGGGCCATATAGTAGAATGTGAGCTGAACAGCTAAAAAGACCAGGGTGCTGATACCGGTGCTGCGGATGATCTTCTCAAGCCTCGGAGAGAGTCCGGAATCGAAATATGCCGTGAACATAAGGCATACCATGAAAGCTGCTGGAAGGACCCATGGAAGCATGATCTCGTTTCCGGCTGTGTATGTGACAGGAATGGCAACGAATATCTCGGAGAATATCCTCAGCCCTTCCGAGAATATGGTCCTGAGAAGGACGGTCAGATAATAGAACGGATGGGAGATTATATAGCTGAATTGGGCAGCTCTTGAAAGGTCTTCCAGAGGAGCGAGAACTGCTTCCGCTGCTCCGAAAGTCCAGAGCGCAAGGCAGACCACAACGAAGGCGGCTATTATAGCGAAGAATGAGAGGAATCTCTTCCTTGCACCAAACCTGTCAGCGGGGATCATCAGCAGAAGAGAGATGAACGGCAGTGTCGAGATGTTGCAGAAAAGCATCAAGAGAGTGCTGACGGTGAGCGCGAAAAGATATTTCCTGCCCATCACATAGTCGTCTCTGGTATATGCAGCTCTGATGACCAGAGCGATAAAGAGCATTGAAGTGGCAAGAGTGGTGCCCTGAGGAGCGGCTGTGGCTATGCTGCGCAGCGCGGACGGCAGCAGGGCAACAGATGCGCTGAGTGCTTTGCAGTACGGTATCGAGCGCACTGCGAACCAAAGAAGGACACCGCAGCAGATAAGATTGACGAATCTGGCGAAGTAAGCAGAGGCTTCGATGGATGCTCCGAATGATTTCAGCAGCCAGAACGAAGGAAGAGAGAAGATCCTGGAAAATGTAGCACCGTCGCCGTATGACAGAACGTCTGCAACGGGGATCTCGTCCTGCGTGAGAGGAAGGACGGCAGCGTAGAAGGAAGCGCACACTATGAAGATCGGAGCGAAGAGTATGTCGGTATCCTTCATCAGGGAGTAGCATTTACTCGACCACACGGTGATCGCAGCAGACGCTGCAAGAAAGATTATCACAAAGGACGGTCGGAATCCGGTGGTCTCCATAGAGAACAGCATCGCCGCCAAAAAGAAGACGGAGAAAAGGATGCCTTTTTTAAGGATGCCTCCGTCATTAAGAGAATCCAGCTTTTCCCTGAGCATCTGCAAAGCCTCTTTATATAATAATGATTAAGAATTGATTAATTACTACAACATATTATCACGCTAATCTCAGGCAGTGTCAAAAAGAAGCTCATCCTGCTGTCTGCGCGAACGGCACGGGAACCGCCGAAGGACGGCATGACACAGCTGCCCTGCTTCAATTTCCGGTCGAGGTATTGCGAACCTGTCCCAATGATGTTAAAATGATGCAGGCTTGCGAGACCAACGGGTTCATCGCCCGGCCCGGAAGCCGTGAAAAGACGCTGGTGTGGCTCAGTCGGCAGAGCAGCTGATTCGTAATCAGCAGGTCGCCGGTTCAAGTCCGGCCACCAGCTCCATGAATCATGACAGCGGTGGAAAGCCGCTGTTTTTTGTGTGATTAACTCACAAAATCTTCGGTGTTTTTTTGTTGCTATTGTGGTATAGTTTTTACATGAGGAAAAGGGTGCAGAAACGAGAATCATTTCTTGAGGGCTTCCGCAGATGCTGGTGGCTCCTTTTGTTGCCTGTCATCTTCTTTTCCGCAGCGGCGGCGTTTTTTTTCAACGGCAGGGAAGGCTACCCGGACAGATGCGCTTCCTTTGTGACTGACATCGAAGCTGTGGCAGTCTCCCGAGGCAGCGGGGACAGTTCCGCTGCGCGTTCCGGCGGAGGGATCGAGATCGCTCTGTCCGAGCCGGTGAGCAGAGACTATTTCAATGATGCACTGTTTCTGGGAGATTCCATTACTTCCGGCCTCACGATCTACGACATGTTCGAAGGCTTCAATGCCATATACAAGGTCGGAGTCAATCCCATGTCCGCCGCATATTCCGATTTTACGACGACATCTTCGGGACGTGATCTGACTCTCTCAGAGGCGGTCAAATACTACAGCCCGAGAAAGCTTTATATCATGCTCGGCACGAACGGGATCGACTGGGCAACGACAGACGAGCTTCTGGAAGGGTACAGGGAACTGATCCTGACGCTCAAGACCGAAAACCCTGACTGCCTCATTATCGTTCAGTCCATTCCGCCTGTATCGCTCTGGGTAGCGGAAGACGATCCAAGTTTTTCCAAGGACAACTTCGACAGGTTCAACCACGGGCTGAAACAGATGTGCATAGATACGGGGATTTACTTTCTCGATATTAATGCTGCATTCACCACGCCGGACGGTTATCTCTCACAGGATTATGCTGCACCGGACGGGATACATTTCGGATATGACGGATATCAGAAGTGGTATGACTACCTGATGTGCCACACGGTACACGGAAGTTCTGTCTTCAGCATAGGGGAGAGCGGCTATCTCGTATTCAACGCATAAAAAAACGGCCGCACAGCGGCCGTGTAAGTCAAAGTGAAAAATCGGAAGGCGTGTATGTCTTCTTCTCCTCATCCCGTTTAGGGACCCGCCTCAGCGGATCGTAGCGGAAGGAGCGGCATCTGAAATACGGAGACACGATCCCTTTCTTCTTGCAGAGGATCATGTTGTACTCGCTTGAGTCTCTCCCGTATTCACAATACTCGCAGGCGGGAGTGATCTTTTTGTCAAAGTATTCCATTTTCTGAGACATGGCAAACCGTTCCTCCGTTTTGAGTTATTATACTCTATCACAGGTCAATTGCAAATCCGGGCACTTCGTTGCCGTTTTTGGGAGATTATATGGCAAGTATGGAATTTGATCTCGGCTCCGCCGAGAAAGCGACGGCGCTGTCCGGGATTCTGGACCAAAACATAAGGCTTCTGGAGTCGGAATTCGGCGTCAAGGTCATCGGAAGGGGACAGAGCGTCTCCATCACAGGCGAGCAGGAAAACGTGGATGCCGCTTCCCAGACCGTCGAGCAGATGGTGGGAATACTGAACGCGGGAGGAATCCTCGATGACCAGGCGGTGAGATACTGCGTCAACATGGTAAAGTCCGGCGAGAAGGAAGCTCTCGCGGCGCTCAACGGCGAGTGCGTGCTGGTGACGGCCAAGGGAAAACCGATAAAGGCCAAGACCATAGGACAGCGCAATTACATAGAGGCGATCCGGAAGAACAGCATCGTGTTCGGGATCGGACCTGCCGGGACAGGGAAGACATATCTTTCCGTCGTTATGGCGGTAGCTGCGCTGAAGAACCATGAAGTAAGCCGGATCATACTCACCAGGCCTGCTGTCGAGGCAGGGGAGAAGCTCGGGTTTCTTCCGGGAGACCTCCAGACAAAGATAGACCCGTATCTGCGCCCGCTTTATGACGCGCTCTTCGACACGATGGGACCGGAAGGCTATGAGAAACAGGTGGAAAGAGGAGTCATAGAGGTGGCCCCGCTGGCATATATGAGAGGAAGGACACTGGACAACTCCTTCGTAATACTGGACGAGGCTCAGAACACCACCAGCGAACAGATGAAGATGTTCCTGACAAGGCTCGGGAACGGATCCAAGATGATAGTCAACGGCGACATCACTCAGATAGACCTTCCCGACGGGAAGAAGAGCGGACTCATCGAGGCGGCAAGGATCCTGACCGATATTAACGGAATAGAAATAATAAGGTTCTCCCAGCGTGATATAGTAAGAAACAGGCTGGTCACGGAGATCGTCAAGGCATACGAGAAAAAGAACGAACAGAAACAAAACAGAAGCAAGAGGAAGAATTGAGATGGGAAGCAATACAAAAGTCTATATCGATGACAGGCAGAAGAAGATGAAGATCCCCTCCGGGACGAGGCTTCTAGTCAGACGCGCATGCAAGGCTGCTCTGAGGTTCGAGAATTTTCCCTATCCGGCGGAGATAAGCGTCTCGTTCGTGGACGATGAAGAGATCAGGAGGATGAACAAAGAGTTCAGGAACATCGACGCATCGACCGACGTGCTGTCCTTCCCTCTCTGCGAGAACGATGAGTATGAACCCTCGGAAGAGACCGGATGCGTCGCCCTCGGAGATATAGTGATCTCAATCGAGCACGCTCAGGCACAGGCAGAGGAATACGGCCACAGTTTCGAGAGGGAGATCGCCTACCTCACCGTTCATTCGATGCTTCACCTGCTGGGATATGACCATGAGGCAGGAGGCCTGGAGCAGGTAAGGATGAGAGAGAGGGAGGAAGGAGTGCTCACTCAGCTCGGACTCCCCCGCGGAACCACCTATGTGATGGAATGAGATAACGGACGCCGGCGCCTTGCTTGTTGCAGGGCGTCTGCTTATGACGGATGGAAAGACTATGACTGAAAAGAATCTGTTCTGTTCGATAACCGGCATTCCCAACATGGGAAAGTCGACGCTGCTCAACAGACTGATAGGATTCGATCTGGCGATAATATCCCCCAAGGCGGAGACCACCAGGTCGAGGATAACCGGAGTGGTGACTGAGAACGGGATACAGTACGTTTTTCTGGACACTCCCGGATATAACAAGCCCAAGACCAAACTTGACAGGCATCTGGTCAAGACGGTCAGGGATACCTTCTCTGACGTGGACTGTGCCATATTCCTGACCTATCCCAAGGAGCACTTTCTCGAATATGAGAAGAAGCTGCTGGATGAGCTCATGAACAAGGGCCTTCCTGTGATTCTCGGGATAAACAAGGCGGATACCGTGAGCGCCGAGATCGCTGCCAG
>JAFZZV010000008.1 GCA_017828855.1 Oscillospiraceae bacterium
GGACATCCCACTCGCTACCTGGGACAGTCTCTCCTCCGCTTGTTCCGTGATAAGCGTTCTTGTCAACCTCTTCTTTGCCCTCTTCGGAATGGAGATCCTCAGAAGGAACGCCGTGAAAAGGATAAAGAAGCTGAGGAGCATCAGCACCAATGACCAGGAGTTCAGGGTCCTTCTGCAGAGATACTCCCCTCCGTCCAAGGTCGTAATGGTCTTCATAGGGCTGTATGTCGCCATGCTGCTGTTCAGCATCTTCTTCGTCTAGTCTCTGCTGAGCACTAAGCCGGATCCGACCGGACACGACCGGACACGGCTGAGGGATACAAAAATCGCCTTTGACACGGGTCTTGAATACTGTTATAATATGTTGCCGTCAATTGACGACATCCTTGTTCACAGCCAGTCTGTGGACCGTAAAGACCATAAGGAGGAAAACGAAATGCAAGCCAGTTATGAAACCATCTTGGTTGTGAGCGCTGCGCTCGACGATGAAGCCGCAAAGGCTCTCGTGACGAGGTTCACTGACCTCATCTCCGCCAACGGCACCGTAGAGTCCGTCGACGAGTGGGGAAAGCGCCGTCTTGCTTATGAGATCAACGATGAAAAGGAAGGATACTATTTCCTCATCAATTTCACCGCCGACACAGATTTCATTACAGAGCTCAACCGTATCTATGCAATCACCGATGGACTGCTCCGCACGATCGTAGTTCGCAAGGAACAGTGACCGTCGCTTAAGATGATGTTGATTTAGGAGGTCTTCATGCTCAACCAGGTATCTCTTATGGGAAGGCTCACTGCCGATCCCGAACTGCGTCACACGCCGAACGATGTAGCGGTAACCACATTCACGATCGCCGTAAACCGTTCATACGTCAAGCAGGGTTCTGAGCGCCAGGCCGACTTTATTGATGTCGTTGCATGGCGCAATACCGCAGAGTTCGTCTGCAGGTATTTCAGAAAAGGTCAGATGATCGCCGTCACAGGCTCAATCCAGACCAGAACCTATCAGGACAGAGAAGGCAAGAACCGCAAGGCGGTCGAAGTCGTCGCTGACAATGTCTACTTCACCGAGAGCAGGAACAATTCGTCCGGAAACACTTCGACAGGCAACTCCGGATACAATTCCGAGCAGTCAGATGATCAGGACAAGAACACATCCTACTCATCCGGAAGCGTCGACGATTTCACAGTGATCGCCAATGATGAGGATCTTCCCTTCTGAACAGAATTCACAAGGAGAATAAGATGGAAAATAACGTGGAAGTTGCCGTCCAGGCAACAGAGAATGCTTCTACAGAGCGTACCGCCGCAAGGCCGGAGAACAATGAGCGCCCGCAGCGCCAGTCATATAACCGTCAGCAGCGCCGCAGGAAGGTCTGCACCTTCTGCACGGAGCGCGATGCTGTTATCGATTATAAGAACCCCGCTCAGCTCAGGAAATTCATCTCCGAGAGAGGAAAGATCCTCCCCCGCAGGATGACCGGCACATGTGCAAGGCACCAGCGCGAGCTCACGGTAGCCGTAAAGCGCGCACGTCAGGTCGCGCTGCTCCCGTATGTGAGCGACTGATCTCTCTGAGGTATTCGTCCGCGGACCGTTCGGTCCCGCGGACGTTTTCTTTTTTCTGATTGACGCGGCTGGCCGCTTCCCGTATATTGGTACCATCATGATCTATCACAGAAAAAAGTCTTACTGGTTCATAATCGCGGCGGCCGTCTATCTGATGCTCGTCAGTGCTTCGCTCGTCCTGATCGCTCTCAACAGGAATTCGGTATATGACCGCAGCAACAGGCTTTTTTCAGGCGAGAAGTACTTCTATTTCAATCATCAGCTCATCCTGAGGGATCCGCAGATCACGGACAACACTTACAGCAGAGATCTGTTTTCAACGGAAGGGCAAAGGCTCCGGTACAACGACGAGAACGTCCCGACCTGGTTCGGGATAGACGTCTCTGAGTTCCAGGACTGGATCAGGTGGAGCCGCGTGAAAGAAGACGGGGTGGAATTCGTTTTCGCGAGGATAGGTTACAGAGGGTATTCAGAGGGTGTGATGCACAAGGATTCCACCTTTGAATACAACTACACCGAGATCCACAGGAACGGGATCCCGATGGGGATCTATTTCTTCTCTCAGGCAGTGAATGAAGCGGAAGCCGTTGAAGAGGCTGAATTCGTCCTCAGTCTGCTCGGAGGCAGAGCTCTTGAGCTGCCGATCGTGTTTGACTGGGAGTTCGTCTCATATGAAGCACGCACCGGAAACATCTCTCCCGACACCTTGAGCAGTGCCTGCAATGCCTTCTGCGACAGAATAGAAGCAGCCGGTTATCCGGCCATGGTATACACCAACCTTTACGGTGCTTACACCAAGTACAACTTCAGCGCTATAAACAGAAGGGACATCTGGCTTGCGGAATATGATGGCAGTCCGACTTTCCGGTATCATTTCGAGGTGCTTCAGTACACTTCTTCCGGGACGGTACACGGAATAGACGGAGACGTCGATCTTAACCTGATGTTCATAGATCCCAGCAGCTATCTGACGCGCACGGGATCATCCGAATAATCTTTTCCTTATAGTTCCGGCGGCTTCGCTTTTGCGAAGCCGCCGGGTTTCGTTTCTTAATTGTAATTCCGCTTTATCTTGTTCGTGGAAGTCTTGGGGAAAGGTTCCTTTCTTACCGAGACCTTGGTCACCTGTTTGTATGCAGGGAGTTCTTCCAGCGCTTTTGCGATATCCTCCAGGATCTCTCCCTCGCTCTTTTCTCCGATCTCCTCGTTCAGGAATACCTCTGCAAGGAGAGAATCTTCGTCTCCCCTTTCGTTTCTGGATCCCTGCACGATGACCTCCTCTATATAAGGTATGCCCTGGATATAACCCTCTATCTCTTCCGGATAGACGTTCTTCCCGTTGTTAAGAACGATGATGTTCTTCTTTCTTCCGGTGATCACCAGCTGGTCGTCATCATTGATATATCCGTAGTCCCCGGTATAGAACCATCCGTCGACGATCACTTCCGCGGTCTTCTCGGGCTGCTTGTAGTAGCCCTTCATAACGGTGTCGCCTTTGACGCATATCTCGCCGATGCCTTCCTCGTTGGGCGAGTCTATCCTCCACTCCAGGCAGGGAAGCCTCTTGCCCACCGTGTCATATGTTATTGTCCTCTCGTGGTTGACGGAGACCAGAGGCGAGCATTCGGTGATCCCGTATCCGCCGACGAGGTAGATGCCGATATCGTTGAAGAACTCACCGATCTCGGGTCGTATCGGAGCCCCGCCGCAGACTATCTTGATCAGCCTTCCCCCGAAAACGTTCCTGAGCGATTTGAAGATCACGGGTCTCAGGTCTATACCGACCTTTCTGAGCTTTCTTGAAAGCTTCACCGCCTTGCTGAAGGACTTCTCCTTGCCCTGCTGCTTTATGTTCTTCATGATGCTCGAATACATGTACTCGGCAAGCGCGGGAACGATATATATGTAACTTGGCTGGTATCTCTGCAGGTCCTTGACGATCTTTCTGAGAGAAGAGTTCAGGCAGAGAGTAGAGTGATAGTGCAGGCTCACCAGAATGTCAGTCACGGACTCGTACGTGTGGTGATAAGGGAGCACAGACAGTCCCTTGTCGTAGATCTGCGACACATGTAAGCCGTAGTACACGCAGGAGACCAGGTTGTGCTCAGTAAGCATCACTCCTTTGGCGATCCCTGTCGTTCCGGAAGTATAAACCAGATACTTCACATCATACTCGTCAGACTTGAGGCTGTCGTATTCCGTTCTGCTGAGCTCAGCGCCGTGCCTTATCAGTTTCTGGTATGACAGATACTCACCGTCATCTTCCTCCGCATCGAAGAAAATGAAGCACTTGATCGCCGGAAGCTCTTTCCTGTTCTCTCTCACCCAGTTCTCATGTTTCCTGCTGACGAACAGGACTTCGGCATCGCTCTCAGTCAGGACATGTATCTTGTCCCTTGAGGGAAGATCTCCGTCCACAGGAATGAATACCCCTGCGCTCTTGAGCACCGTGATGTATGCGCAGATCCATTCGAACCTGTTCTCGCTGAGGCACGCGATATGCGAACTGCCGTATCCGAGTTCGGTAAGTGCAGCTCCCAGATCCTCGGTGATATTGTAGAAACTGGAATAGGATACATGAACTATCTCATCATTGTCTCCGCGTGTGAACTGATACGCATCTCTGTCAGGGCAGTCAGCCACAGCAAGATCCAGCATCTCCCTTATGGAGTGGAAAGGGACAGGCTTGTAATCTATCCTGTTCAGCATGGAAAACTCTTCTCCTGTGTATGTATTTTTTTAGTCCTGCCTAGCCCTCATCATAAACGTCATCATCCCCGATGTATCTGACATCGGTCAGTGACTTGGCATAGATGGCGGCGACACACGCAACACTGATCGCTGCCAGCGCAAAACTGGAGGCGAATACCAGAGCGACCTTTCCGGCGACCTGGCTCGGGTCCTCTCTTTTTCTTACTGTTCTTCTGGACATAATATCTCTCCTTTCAGACTAACAGTTTTCTGGATTCAGTATATCCGTACGCAGACCGGTTTTGTTGAATAAAGTGTGAAAAACTGAGCAAATTCCGAAACGAAAAGGCATGTCAGCATGATCACCACTGCGCGATCCGCTCTTTCATCTCATCTATATTGAGCACGCCGTACGCGAACCCTTTCCTGACCAGCTCCTCGGGAACGAAATCGTCATATTTTTCAAAGAGAGGTATCTCTTTTGGATAGACGAGTTCCATGGGCTCTATGCCCTTCTCCGCCTCCTGCTTGAGCACGCGGAAGAACTCCTGCTCTCCTGCCTTCATCTTGAATTGTATAAAGTACGGCCTCCAGCTCTCGACACCTCGGATCCCCAGTTTCTCAGCACACCTTATCTTCAGGAAACGCTCGAGTGCAAGGAACGAGTATGTCCCGAGCCACGGGAACAGGCACCACATGTCTCCTCCCAGACACACCAGGGGCCTGTCTGCCACCCCCGAGACCGCCGCGGTCCTTCTGGATCCTTCCAGCCTGGCGATCGCATTCTTCATGAGATACGGATAGATGTCGCTCTCTTTTAGGACCTCCCTCATCCTCTCGAGGACCCTGGTGTTGATGTCTCCGGGACACTCCCCGAAGTACGCCGGCACCTTTCCTTTGACCTGCTCCACATATACCAATTTGCGCTTGTGATCTATCTCCAGCACTGTCCAGACCTCACCCGCCAGCGCTACCTTTTCTCCCACCGGAGGCGGCTGAACGATGGTGCCAAGCTCGCTGGACTCGCACCTGACCGTGTATTCCTCGTTCTCCTGGAAGACCGCGTAGAAGCGGAACGAGTTCGTCATTCTCTCTCCGGCCAGCCCCACGATCAGCCCTCCCCTTTCGGTCCTGGCGATCTGGTCTGTATCGATCAGGTGCCTGAGCAGTATCCTGTAGTCCTCCTGTGATATCTTCCTGAAGGGCGTGAGCCCGAGAACTCTGGAAGCCAGCGCCGCAGGGCTCAGTTCGCCCTCACCCGCAAGCGTGCACAGTGTCTGGTGGTAGAGGAGGCTGTAAGGCAGTCTGTCCGTGTTCTGTGGCTCCACCCACTTCGATTCGCGGTACAACTGGACGAGTGCGATCCCCTGGATCAGCTTCCAGGGTACTGTGCTGGGAAGCAGAGATCTCGGCTGAGGCTGCTCCTCTCTCATCACGAACCACATCTCATTCGGCTGTCCTCTCCTGCCGGTCCTCCCCATCCTCTGAAGGAATGAGGAGACGGTATAAGGGGCGTCGATCTGGAACGCTCTCTCAAGTTTTCCGATGTCTATGCCCAGTTCCAGCGTAGCTGTGGTCACGGTAGTCTGGAACTGATCTTCATCCTTCATGATCTCCTCCGCGGTCTCGCGGAAGGATGCCGAAAGGTTTCCGTGATGGATGAGGAACCTGTCCGGCTCGTGCTTGGCCTCACAGTAGCTCCTGAGAGATGTGGTGACAGCCTCGCACTCCTCACGGGAGTTGACGAACACGAGGCACTTCCTGCCTCTCGTGTGCTCAAAGATGAATCCGATTCCGGGATCAGCGTTGTCCGGCGCACTGTCAGTGGGTTCGGCGACCTGCATCGCCCTGCTGTCTTCCTCCATTCCCTCAGCAGCCTGATTGCCCATGACATAGAAATGCTCCATGGATATGCGCCATCTGGCTCCAGCTTCCGTCACCTTGGGAATAGCTGTCCTCCTTCCAGTCCCCGCAGAGAGCAGTTCGCCTGTCTTCTCCGGATCTCCGATCGTGGCGGACAGCCCGATGCGTCTCGGGTTTACTCCCGCCAGTCTCGAAAGCCTTTCTATCAGGCAGAGCGTCTGCGCTCCTCTGTCCCCCCTGAGCAGTGAGTGGATCTCGTCAATGACGATGAACCTCAGGTCTCCGAAGAGGGATGTGAGAGCGGAGTGCCTGTGCATGAGCAGCGCTTCAAGGGATTCCGGCGTGATCTGGAGTATTCCAGAAGGCTTCTTCATGAGCTTGTTCTTGTGTGACTGCGCAACGTCACCGTGCCAGTGCCAGACCGGAATCTCCGCCTCCTCGCAAAGATCGTTGAGCCTCGCGAACTGGTCGTTTATGAGCGCTTTAAGAGGCCCTATGTACAGCGCCCCAACGGTGCTCGGCATGTCTTCCGAAAACAGAGTGAGAATCGGAAAGAACGCAGCTTCCGTTTTTCCTGAAGCCGTTGATGCGGACAGGAGCAGGTTGTCATCAGAGTTGAAGATGACGTCTGCTGCCGCCACCTGCACTCCCCTCAACGATTCCCATCCGTTCCTGTAAATGAACTCCTGGACGAACGGCGCGTATCTGCTGTAAATATCCATGATAGTATCCTCAGATCTCAAACTCGGCGAACTCGTCATCCTCTGCCTGCTCATCCAGCTCGCTCTTCGAGAACGCGAACGAGTCCGACTGCAGGATGCTGAGCACTGACGCTCCGGGATTCTGGCAGACGATATTCAGAAGTTCAATGAAATCCCTGATTATCTCCCTTGGAGTTATGTTGACATCCGCACCGACGCGGCCATACTCGATCCTGATGAATTCTGTCAGCTCTTCCTGAGTCACTGTCCTCTCGTAGTCAAACAGCACCGCGTGGATATCCGCGAGTTTCTCGACGAGCACCAGCATCTCCTCATTGGAGAGAGGCCTTAGCTTTATGACAGGAGCCAGGAGGTCAGTCCTGCCGTCTCTGGAGAACCTTCCCTCCGCCAGTCTGGACCTGAGAGCCTCATAGCTGTATATGCCTCTTCTCGTATCCGCCAGTGTCTGTGGCGTCCCGCTCATGACGATCCCGAGATAGGAAGCCTTTCCCTGAAGCGTATCGTTATACATCGTCAGTATCTTCTCGTAGTTGTTCTGACGGGAGACAGTGTTGGAGATCTTGTAGATGTTGACCAACTCGTCAATGAGCACCATTAGCCCGGTATAGCCTGCCTGCTGCAGGAAACACGCGAACAGCTTTATATAGTCATACCAGTCATCGTCATTGATGATTATGTTGACTCCGAGCTCGGCTTTTGCCTCAGATTTGGTCGAGTACTCTCCTCTGAACCACTTTACCACCTTATCCTTGGTATCGTCGTCGTTCATCACATAAGACCTGTAGTACATGACCAGGAGCCTTGAGAACTCGAAACCGTGCACCATGTCATTGAGCCTTGCGACTGTCTGTCTGATGTTCTTCTCGGCCATAGACTGGAATGACGGAGAGTCCGGATCCGCTCCGCTCTCCTCCTGCGTCTTTTCCAGAACTGCGTTTATCCATCTGTCAAGGATGAGCGTCAGGGCTCCGCCTTCCGGCCTGGTCCTGGTGGACATGTTCCTGATCAGTTCCCTGTAGGTCGCGAGTCCCTGCCCCCTCGTTCCCTGAAGGCGTCTGTCCGGAGAGAGGTCGGCGTCGACGACCACGAAGCCGCGGTCCATAACGTGTCCCCTTATGGTCTGCAGCAGAAAGCTTTTTCCGCTCCCGTACCTTCCGACGATGAACCGGAACGTGGATCCTCCCTCAGCGATGATATCCACGTCATGAAGGAGCGCGCTGATCTCATTTTCCCTGCCCACGGTGATGTAAGGCAGGCCTATGCGCGGCACGACGCCGCCCTTGAGCGAGTTTATGATCACCGAGGCGATCCGTTTCGGTATCTTCAAGCAAGTACTCCTTTCACGTCATCGATATAGTCTTCCACGATCACCGGCATGTCGCCGTCGAATTCCAGTGCGGTATCTCCGAGGATCCCGTACAGTTTCTCATTTATTGAGTCGCAGAGCAGCGACAGTCTGATCCCTTTTTTCTCGATATTCCCGGGCGATCCTTCGAGCAGCGCGCGGAGCATGTCCTTTTCCTCCTCGGTCAGGATATCCCCGGCGTCTGTTGTTTCATCGGCAGTGTCAGTTACCGCCGTATCGTCACGCCGATCTTCCGCCGTCCCGTCACCGGTATCGTCATCCTCCCTGAACGCTTCCTCGCTGCCGGGCACTATCAGCCTGTCCCTTATGGCGTCGGCGTTCGTCCTGATGCCTTCCAGAAGAGAGAAGTCGAACACGACTTTTCTCCTCTCCTGTTCCTTCCTGTCGGCAAGCATCTCCTCCAGCGCCTTTGCCGCCAGTTTTTTCTTCTCTTTAGTCCAGTCGCTCTCCTTGAGGAGGTTCGCGTATCCGTAGTGCTTCCTCAGCAGGTCATCCGCCTCATGGAAGATCATCCTGAGGTCGCTGTTGTCCTTGGATTTTCCGAGTCCGGAGAACATCCAGTTCGCCCCTCTGCACCTGTATTCGGTGTAATCCGAGATCACCGCGGTATAGAGCCTCGGGGCTTTGTAGTCGAAGAAGACCGCATTCCTGAACATGTTCCTGAACGAAGAGCTGTGGATGGAATACAGGCTTTCCGCGTATTCCTTCTCCGAACGCCTGGTATATCTCTCCGCGACTTTTCTGAGTATCCTGCAGGACAGTTCCATATGGTCTTCCGGGTGCTCTCCCACCAGCGCGGATCTCTCCCTGTATCCCGGTACGAAAGAGCTCATAGCTTCATAAAGCTCCGCGTCAGGGGTCTCGGCACATCTCGATATCTTAAGCAGATCGCTCTCGAACCTGATCCTCGGCTTAAGGACGTCAAA
>JAFZZV010000009.1 GCA_017828855.1 Oscillospiraceae bacterium
CGCAAGAGCCTCATGAAGGTGGATCGCGAACTGCGCGCTGCAGGAGTCCTCTACGTGGTGGTCCTCACCCTGTATGTGGCATTCGAAAAGATCATCATAAACTACAGGCCCATCATAATGCCGGACGAAACGGTACCTGAAGCTTCCTTCCCGTCATCACACACGCTCCTTGCCTGTGTGGTCTTCGGAAGCGCATTTATCCTGGCAGACACTTACGTGCGCAAAGCAAAGGCCAGAAAGATCGTCAGGATAGTATTCGCCGCCCTTACGGCCGTTATGGTCATAGGAAGACTGCTGTCCGGAGTGCACTGGCTCACCGACATAATAGCCGGTCTTCTCTACAGCGCATGTCTTATCTCCGCTTTCAAGGGTTACGTGGATCTTCCCGAGCCCCGCAGAAGAAACTGACCGTTCCCATAGCAACAGATACCAAAACAGCCTCAGCACACCATGTTGATGTGCCGAGGCCTTCTTTTTGCTGTGCTTTTTGCCGGTACTTCAGGTTTCCGCTTTCTGCACGTCTTTCCTGCTCTTTCTTACAAGAGGCAGGTAGGACAGGAAGATGAGCAGCGACGCCAGCGCGATGAGGATGAAGAAATACAGCGCCCATTGCCAGAGCTCAGTCAGCCTGAGTCCTATCGGATCGTCGAACGTAAAGAAGAAATTGGTCCTGAAATCCACGCTGATCAGTTCCCCGTCGACATAGGTCGGGACAGCAAGAAGCGAATTGATGTAGAGCGATACCACGCCGAGCAGGTAGACAAGAAGCAGCGTAGTCCTGCAGTGCCTCCATTCCCACTTGATCTCTCCCGATATAGCTATGATTATGCCGAGCGCGACCAGCATGGAGTGGTATATGAAGAACTGGTATGACAGCGGGCTCACGAAAGCCCTCTCCACCGGAACGCTGGTGGTAAAGATGGACGGCATCAGAAGTGCCGCGATCGCTCCGAGCAGTCCGGTCGAATACATGAATGCCAGCAGTGATTCCCTCTTCTTCTCGTCCTTCGTGAGTTTTGCGATAAAGATGAGTATTATCTGCAAGGAGCAGAAATGAAGCGGAAGGTGGTTCATCGGGATATAGGGCCCGGTGATAACTCCGTTTGCCGATGGCACCATCTCTATGACGCTGGCGATCTTGATCGCTTCCGAGAGCACCGCTATGATCATGGCGGTAGTCAGGACCCTGCTGAGCGAAGGCTTCTTCTTTTTAAATGCCGCGACAGTCACCGCGACCATACCGGCGCAGATGATCAGCCATAAAATGTGACGCCATGTGAACATGTTTCTTTCCTCCTGAACGCGTACAGTGCCGCAGTGTCATACTGTTTCCGGGGCAGCTGCCTTTCCGCAGACCGGTCACTCCTGTGCGGCTCCGTACATATGAGTGACGATGATACGTCTGGCAGTCTCGTCACCGAAGAGCTTTTTGACCTGATCTACTGCCGGCCCGCCGTTTGAGAACAGTGTCTCCGCGAACTCTCTGACCCTGGCTTTCTTTGCCTCTGCATCGCATGCAGGCGCTGCAGCCAGCTGTCTGCAGAACGTTTCAGCATATCCAGAAGCGGCTGCGGACAGTCTTTCAGTGATCTTCTTTCCCTTCTTGTGATACGTACAGGGATACAGTATCCCATCGTACCATGCAGGTGATGACGGATAATCCGCTATATCCGAGTCAGCTTCCTTGATCTTTGTGAACTCATCAAGCAGTTCCTGCGGATACGGCTCCAACTGCACATCATACAGCTCAGCTATCTGCGTCTCGTTTCCGAAAGCGCTCACCCAGTCAAGATTGAACAGCGGCATGTCCTTCTCAAACGAAGACAACACCACCGTCTCCATCTTCATAAGTCCGAGCATCGCATTCATGTTAAGAATACACAGGTGACCTGCGCCTTCCACATCATACGACTCGGTCGTGAACGTCATCCCGCTTTTTGAAAGACGGGAATCCGCCCCGATATCAACAGGTGTGACGGTATAGTACTGCTCCAGCAAAGCTTTCAGCATGGCTCCCAATTTCCTGCGTTTGCCCATCTGTCTCCTCCCGATACCTTTCCGTTATTCTCTAAAAGTACTTATTTGCTGCTGGTGCTCGGTGCAGGCTTGGGAAGATAAGGGATAAGATTTGCCGCGAACGCAGACATAGGCATCGTCTGCAGTGTCACTTTGCCGGGTCCGGTGACCACTGTGTTGAATATCCCTTCGCCTCCCAGCAACATGTTCTTTATTCCCTTTACACTCTGGATATCCACAGAACAGGTCGCATCCATCATCGCGAGGTTGCCGGTGTCGACGATGATCTGCTGTCCGGCTCCGAGCTCATATTCCACCGTGGACCCGTCAAACTCCAGAAACACTAATCCGCTTCCGGAGATCTTCTGCATTACGAATCCCTCTCCTCCGAACAGTCCGGCCCCGAGGCGCTTCTGGAAGAAGACCGATAGCTCGACTCCCTGTGTCGAGGCAAGGAACGCGGACTTCTGAGCTATCAGCGGCCTGTCAGGAGTGACCTCCACTGCGCGGACCGAACCGGGGAAACTGCTGGCGAATGCGATCAGTCCCTCGCCTCCCCTTGCCGTATAGATATTCTGAAACAGTCTCTCGCCTGAGACCAGCCTTCCGAACACCTTTCCCAGTCCTCCGCCGACAGTCTCCATCTGCATGTTCGGTGACATCCAGGCCATGGATCCTCCTTCCGTGATCATAGACTCGTTCTCATCCAGATGAGCGATCACGACAGGCATCGGCTCGCCTTTTATCTCGTATTTCATGTTGTTCTCCTTCTGCAATAGTATTCGGATCAGATCCTTTGTCCATAATTATACATCATCCTGAAGATGATTGAATGCAGCTGCTGCCCCTTCA
>JAFZZV010000114.1 GCA_017828855.1 Oscillospiraceae bacterium
CTGTTGAAGAACACCTCTATAAGTCCGTTTCCCGTATCGTACATTGCACCCATCCCGAAATCCCTCTTGACGGGAAGTCCAAGGACCTCGGTATAGAACTGCCTGACTTTAGCTGCAGTCTCCTCAGTACCGCATCTGATGCTGACATGATGGATCCCTTTGATCATCCCTTTTTCTCCTTTTCCTCTGCGATGCTGTTTATGTCGATGTCATCCTTATCCAGCTTGTAGATCCTGAGGCCGTCGTACTTCTTAATCAGCCTCAGCATGCTGTTGAACGGAGCATAGTCCTTCTCCTGCACTTCAGGCGGAAGAGACAGGTAGTGTTTCACGACCCTCTCATGAGTGAGTTCCCCGTCCATTGCAAGCTTGTGCATCCTGAACTGCTCCCTGAGGGTGGAAGGAGGCAGGTCGCTCTCTATAGTCTCGTACAGATCTCCCGAGATCCACCCCATACGCTGGTGCTCCAGGACCCATCTCTCGTGCTCCATCGGCGCGAAGATAGCGGTCTGTTCTCCGTTGAACTCGGTGACCATCCCGAAGTCTACAGGCTGGTCAGTATAGAAGCAGTCTATAGCGTTCAGGTATTTTCCGAAGTTCTTAGCCTGATTGATGTTGGACAGCTGATACTCGAGCGACAGTTTCTCGAAGTCGCTCTCCATAACTGACTCCGGCGTCTGGCTCTCCAGGTTCTCGTATTTGTACCTGCCATTGAGGGAGACCGCGAAGTCATACAGATGCAGGAAGTTGCTTCTGGAGAGATAAGTGTGCTTGACTGTTCTGTCGTTTTCAGTCAGCGCGACCTTGACCGTCAGCGGTATCTGCTCTGTATCCACGATCCGCTTTATGTCGCTCTCGAAATCCTTCCTGTCTCCCGCCATGGAGCTGTATGCCTTGAGCTCAGGTTCCTTATCGGTCTTTCCGTCTTTCCAGTTACTGTACTGTTCCCAGTAGTAATCTATCTTCTCAGACTCCGCCTTGTCGAAGAAATACGTCACCGTGACCGCGCTTGCGCTGAAGTCGAAGTCAGCTGCCATGGGATGGAGCTCGTTCCGGGAGTTTCGCCCGTATGCGGTCCTGTCCCAGCACTGAAGCTCGTCGCAGAGCATGAGAAGATAGGCGAGCGGGTGCAGCTCGATCCTCAGCGGTTTGGTCCCTTCCTTCTTATAGAAAGCGATGCTGAACTTGTAAAGGCTGTTATGGAGTATTATCGCCGTGAGGGCGTCCACGTGCACCTTCTCCAGCCCTTCTGCTCCGAAAGAACTCTCCAGCTGCTGGAAGAGCCTCGCAGCGGAGAAATAAGCATGGTCCATGAAGAAGCTGAACTCGTCGGGGTAGGCCGGCTTCCGTGCGAGCACATTCGTAAGGTGTTCCTCGGTGAATCCGTACACTGTTCCGAGCTTCTCGGCGATGCTGTGGCTGAACAGCTCTTCGAGGGTATCAAAGTCCTTTCCGTAAAGCTCGCAGAAGCGCTTTTTCGTGTCCTCATCGAGCCTGTTGAGCGAGCCGAGGTCACGGTAGGCCAGGAAAGGCACGCCTTCTGAGCGCTTCTTTTTGTCCACCTCAAAGTATGACATTACCTGCTCGAACGGGAGCTCGAACGGGTATCCTATATCATGGAAGAGGGAAGTCATCCCCCAGTACTTGAGGAAGAAGTTCGCCGCTTCCTTATTCTCATCTTCCGGGAAGCCATAGTATCTGTTGAACGTCTTCCTGAACAGCTCGTTCGAATGGTATATCGCAAGTCCGAGGCTGAAGACATACACGGAGTGTGAGTAGTGGTCGCGGTGTTTCATCAAAAGCGAACTGCCGTTGGACTCGAACTCCGAGAGCAGCTCTACCATTTTCTTGCTCTTCCCGTAGTGCCCGAAGAACATCTCCAGGTAGCAGTAATAGATGGTATAGGCATCTTCCGCGGTGCCGGAGTCTATGAACTTGCCGAGCTCAGTCTCGAGGCATAGACGGTTGATATCCATCTGCATGTTGAAGGGTATCTGACCCTCCTTAACGCTGTTGCCGAGCAGTACGCCGTCCTTCTCAAGTTCCTCCTTCTGCGGATCGAATCCCAGCTCCTCGCAGCAGTCGTGCAGGAAGTGAAGCGCGTGGAACTTGAGACCGTCCGGGTCGGAGAAGGCAGGGAGCTCCGGCTGCTTCGGGCCGGTGAACATCCGGTATCTGGCGCGGTTCTCATGCTCCATTTTCTCAAGCGCTGTATAGCTCATAAATCCCTCCGGATCATAAAATAACGAATGCGTTTTCCTTTGAACAAATTATATCCTATACAGCTTGCTTCAGAAAGACTGGACCTTTCCGGTGTGATACAATGTCAGCAAGAAAAGTTGACTTCATGAAAGGAGAGACGGCATGCCTCCTGTCGGATACTGCGGAATAGACTGCGAAAGATGCGGGAATTATCTTAAAGGCGCGAACTGCCTCGGTTGCAGAGTCGACCAGGAGATGATCTCGGACTGTGAGACCAGGGACTGCTGCAAGCAGAAAGGCGTGGGATACTGCGGGGAATGCGGGTCGTTCCCTTGTGCTTCCATGAAGCAGTTCTATGAAGAGAAGCCTCAATATGCGTATGCATTGGAGTATATGAAAGAGATCGCAAGGATAAGGTCTCAGAAAGGGAAAGACATACCTTGAAAAAGACGGTCAGCGTCGTAGCCGCCGTCATACACGACAGCAGCAGGGTATTCGCGACGCAGAGAGGGTACGGCGACTACAAGGACCGATGGGAATTTCCCGGAGGAAAGGTCGAGCAGGGCGAGACACCGGAGCAGGCGCTGCGGCGGGAGATCCTGGAGGAACTGGATACAGTTGTAAAGGTAGAAGACTTTATAGCCAGGATCGAGTATGATTGCCCGGATTTCCGTCTCAGCATGGACTGCTACATGGCTTCCGTTGAATCCGGCAGTCTCACTCTGCTGGAGCACGAATCCTCAAGATGGATCGCTCTTGATGAGCTGGACTCTGTGAACTGGCTGCCTGCAGACTGGCTGCTGCTTCCTTATCTGACAAAAGAAAAAGAATAATATATCATTCGATACCGGAAGGAGGATTACACCCTGAAAACGGCTTTATGCCGCAAAAGAGCGTCTGAACAAGCATATGAATGAACTGACACAACGAGACAAAACGATCGTAAGGACCAGCATTATCGGCATCCTGGCCAACGTGTTCCTGGCGACCTTCAAAGCGGTAGTCGGGCTGGCTTCCAATTCCATAGCCATAGTCATGGACGCGGTCAACAACCTGTCCGACGCCGCAAGCTCTGTCATCACCATCGTCGGCACTAAACTGGCCGGCAAGGAGGCTGACAGAAAGCACCCGTTCGGGTACGGGAGGATAGAATACCTCAGCTCGATGGTCATCTCCTTCTTGGTGCTATACGCCGGAATAACTGCTTTTATCGAGTCCGTTAACAAGATCATCAAGCCTGAGACTCCGGATTACACCACTGTCACCCTGATCATCGTTTCGGTGGCCATAGTCGTAAAGATCCTCTTAGGAAGGTACGTCAAGAGCGTGGGCGAGAAGGTCAACTCCGACTCGCTGATAAACTCCGGTGAGGACGCGACCCTTGACTCCGTTATCTCCGCTTCCACTCTTGCCGCAGCAGGCATTTACCTGATCTTTGGGGTATCGCTGGAGGCGTGGCTCGGCGCAGTCATCGCGGCGGTGATCATAAAGTCGGGTATAGGCATGCTTCAGGAGACCCTTTCAAAGATACTGGGCGAGAGGGCGGACGCGCAGCTCGTTCTCGACATCAAGAAGACCATCTGCAGTTATCCGGAGATATCCGGCGCTTATGACCTTGTCCTTCACAACTACGGACCTGACTCTTACAATGGATCGGTGCACATCGAGATCCCGGACTATATGACAGCTGTCGAGCTGGACAGGCTTACGCGCGCCCTGACAGCAGATGTCTATGATAAGCACAACGTGATACTCACAGGAGTGGGCGTATACGCTTATAACACCAAAGATCCCGAATTCAACGAGATCAGGACAAGGATATCCGAGATAGTCACCTCCGATCCCTATGTGCTTCAGATGCACGGCTTTTTCATAGATATAGACAGAAAGTTCATTCGATTCGACATAGTGATAAGCTTCGAGGCCCCGGACCGCAGAAAGGTCCTGCAGGAAGCGATAGAGAAAGTCGAGAAGGAGTTTCCGGGCTATACAGTTCAGGTAGCTCCTGACATAGATTTCAGCGAGATCGCCGATCCGAACAACAAACAGTAGAAGATATCAGATCATCCATTTACACATCTGCGGAGACTGAGGCTATGAGTACAGAAGAGAAGAATCTGGATCCCGCCGTGCAGGAGACCGTTGAGAGCAAGCTGGTGCCCGGTGTCGGACGCGTACCTTTCCCGGCTTACAGAGGCACGGATCCGTATGTGTTCGTGAGCTACGCGCACGCGGACAGCGACAGGGTCTTTCCTCTCATTAAGAGATTCCATGACGAGGGCTTCAACGTCTGGTATGACGAAGGAATAGCTCCCGGAAAGGAATGGTCAGACGAGATCGCGAACGCCCTTTCGAGATGCACCGCTTTCGTCGTGATCATCACTCCGGTATCTGCCCCGCGAGAGAACGTTAACAATGAGATCGAGTACGCCCTGGACGATCAGAAGCCGTTTCTTGCGATACATCTGGAAGAGACCGAGCTTACTCCCGGGCAGAGACTTCGCATGGGAAGAAAGCAGGCGATCCTCAAGTACAACATGTCAGAGGAGGAGTTCGACTACAAGTATATTGAGGCTTTCACAAGTTTCGGTCTGATCAGGAGCGAACATAAAGCGGCAGCTTACACGGAAGCTCCGGATAAGAAGGATACGCCGGAAGGTGCCACTCTTGAGGACTTCCAGAAAGCTGCTCTGACAAGGCTGCTGGACGAACATCTCAGGAAGAATCCCGGTACACATCATTCACAGATCGCTGTGACATCGAGCGCTGCAGCCTCTGCGGAAAAGACTGCTACAGTAAGCCCGGCAGACTATGTTCCAGCCGGTACCGCCGTTATAAGGACGACCGACGGAAAAGAGATAAAGGCGGTCGCAAACTCTCTTGCATGCAAAGCATCCGGGATCGAGCCCAGAAGGAAGGACAGCGGCTTCATCCTCTATGAAGGACTGGATAACGCCTCCGATGACCCCAGCTACGCTGCACAGGACATGGTGAGGTTCTCCGACATGGTCTCCGTCAGAAAGGCTGACGGCGGTCTGCTTGTTACGGACAGAAAGGGAAATGAAAAGAAGACCGGGATACTGTTCGGCGAGGAGATATGGTTCATCGGGGAGAGAGACGGAAACGTACCGTCACATGTTCCCGCATATTCTATAGACAGCATCAGCTTCGACAGGAACAGCACTCCGGATACCGGGATAAAGTACTGTCAGGTAGAGCTTAAAGACGGATCCTTCAGGTCACCGTTCTGCTATGTCTGGTTCTCTTTCAGCGATAACGGTTCCGCGAAGCTCACCCGTGACCTCAGGAGATTCATAAAGGAAGGTCCGTCTGACCTGATGTTCTACAAAAAGCTTGAGGCGGAAGAAGCATCTTCCGGCGGAGATAATCAGGCACTTAAAGTGAGGATGCAGCAGTTCGGCGGGTCAGTTACAGAGTTCACCGCGGACGGGCCTTTCACCGTCTTTGCCATGGGAGTAGGAGGCGGTATCCGGGAGCTGAGCCTGAATGAGATCAAATCTGTCACGGTACTGTAGGATCCCGTAAGATCTTTTATCTGTCAATTTGGAAAGGATATAAAACTAATGAGCGCTGAGACATGGAAATGCAATGTCTGCGGTACGGAAGGAAACTCGGGGATGTTCTGCAATTACTGCGGTGCTCCGTTCGCCTCAAGCCCGGATTTCTTCGGGAAAGATGAGCCCGCAAAGCTCAGTCAGGGCATACTTACCGGCCTGGTTTGGTCGTCATATCAGAGCGGCATGATGGCTTACAGCAGGCAGTCCTTCGAGACGGAGATCAACTGGAACAGGGACGGCAGCGTCACCGTCACGCTGACCGAGGAATCGGAAGGCGAGTACCGGAGAGTCACGGTCTATGACGGAGACCCGGATAAAGCAGAACAGATGAGGAAGATCATCGCGGATGAGAAGGTCGAGGAATGGGCGAATTTTGATAAGGTCAACGATCCCATGCTGATGCCGACTGACGTCTCCTCCTCTTCACATCTCACCCTCACCTTCTCGGAAGGAGACAACTGGCTGCCTGCAGACAGATGCAGCATAGACCTGGATGCGGCAAAACAGAACGGCAAGGCGGAGACCGTGTATAATCTCGGCGTGTTGCTCGCGTCACTGCGCTCACAGGACAGGATCATAAAGACAGATACCGAGACGCTCACGCTGCCTAACGGAATGACCAAGACGGAATACTTCAAGCAGTTCATGCCCATCAACAATACGCCGTCCTGGCCGGTGCAGACCGGTTCGCGGGAGGGCGAGTCAAGCTCTCAGGAGACAGCGTCCGGCGAATGGAAGTGCCCGGAATGCGGAGAGATCAACACGGGGAAGTTCTGCTATGGCTGCGGAAGCAAAAGGCCGGGAACGTGAAGCAGCAGCGTAATATTCGAAAATCGGAGATCTTCAAATGAAGGAACGCACACCTCTCGTCACTCACATATTCACTGCAGACCCGTCAGCGCATGTCTTCGGCGGGAAGATATACGTATACCCTTCCCACGACATACCTCATGACGGGGAGGATGACGACGAGGGCGGAGAATATATAATGGAGGACTATCATGTCCTCTCCCTCGACAGCCTCGATTCTGAATGCGTGGACAACGGCGAAGCGCTTCACATGAGAGATGTCCCGTGGGTCGGAAGGCAGATGTGGGCTCCGGACTGCGCTTACAGAGACGGGAAATATTACCTGTATTTCCCCGCTAAGGACAAAGAAGGGATATTCCGTATCGGAGCCGCGATGAGCGGCAGCCCTGCAGGTCCTTTCATTGCGGAAAAGGAACCGATCAGGTGGAGCATGAGCATCGACCCGGCAGTCCTTGCGGACGATGACGGGCGATTCTACATGTATAACGGCGGACTGTGGGGAGGGCAGCTGGAGAGGTGGCAGACCGGGGAATATGTCCCGGATCCGCCCGCATCTGATCCGGATTCGCCTGCACCCGGACCGTTCTTCGCGGAACTTGCTGATAACATGATCTCATTCAAGGAAAAGCCGAAGACAGTGACCATCCTTGATGAGAACGGATCTCCGCTTAAGGCCGGCGATGAGGACCGCAGGTTCTTCGAAGGACCCTGGATGCATAAGTATAAAGGGATCTACTATCTTTCCTATTCCACCGGGACCACGCATTATATCTGCTACGCCACCGGCACCGATCCCGCAGGGCCCTTCACCTACAGAGGAAGGATACTGGAGCCGGTCATAGGCTGGACCACACATCACTCCATCGTAGAGATAGACGGCAGGTGGTACCTGTTTTACCATGACTGCGAGCTCTCGGGAGGGATAAACCACAGGCGCTGCGTCAAGTACACCGAGCTCTTCTACAACGATGACGGGACCATCCGCACCATCTTCCCGTACGACTGATCAGAGGGATCGAGATGATAGGTATAGAAGAGATTCCGGTCAGCAGTATCGGTGAGTTCTGGGAAAGGCATATAGCGTATCTTATAGGTGACGGGATCATCACCGACGAGGAGGACATAGAGTACTTCTCAGGCGATGAGTACAGATCCGTCATCGAGCAGCATATGCTCAGGGATAATGACAGGCATCACCTTGTCTGGTTCGTGAGGGACGGCGAGAGGATAGGAGCCGCATCCTACTGCACATACTCCGGAGAAGGCGGAAAGTGTTTTATCCTGGACTTCTGGGTCTTCCCGGAATACCGCGGAGACGGAACGGGACACAGATGTTTCGAGGCACTGGAGAGATATACCCGGGAAGACGGAACCCTGTATTATGAGCTCAACAGCGAGAAGGAGGGATCCGTAAGGTTCTGGAGATCCCTCGGATTCTCAAAGAACGGGGCGGACGAGTACGGTATGCCGCTCTATATAAGGCGGTGACAGGGATGAGGATAGCAGTCATACAGGCAAGCTCGATGGCGGACAGGAACGCGCTGCTTTTCGACGCTGTATGCAGATACGCGAAAGGATCGGAAGTATTCAACTTCGGGTGCTGTCCCGGGGAAGAAGACAGATACAGCTACATAGAGATCTCGCTGCTCATAGGACTGCTGCTTTCAAGCGGTGCTGCGGATCTCGCGGTTACCGGATGCGCATCAGGTCAGGGAATGATGCTCGCGTGCAACAGCATGCCTGGTGTGATATGCGGATATGCTCCTACACCCAGAGACGCATATCTCTTTGCGCAGATAAACGACGGCAACGCGGTATCGCTGCCGCTGGGAGAAGGGTATACCTGGGCTGGGGTAGACAACCTCAAGGAAACTGTCAGAGCTCTGTTCTCCGAGCCCTTCGGACAGGGATGGCCGAGGGAGGATGCTGAAAGAAAGCTCAGGGATACAGCTATGCTTAAGGAGATACGCAGAAAGTCACAGAAGGAAATGACAGAGCTTCTGGATATCCTTGACAGAGATCTGTTGGAAAAAGCGTTCAGAAAGACGGACGTGATGGATCACATCATGAGATACGGCACTGTTCCGGAGATCACAGAACGGATAAAACGGTTCCTGTGATATCTGAGTCATGAGTATCTGAATTAAACTTAAGAACGCAGATAATACCGATAGTTCTGCCGCAGCGGTGATGTTCAGAAGCAGTAAGTTATCAAAGAAGGTGTAATTATGAAATATGATTGGACAGACGGATTCCTTTTGAGTCTTAAGGGAGTGACCAGGGATCTGCAGCCCGAATGGAACTGGCTGAGATATCATATCGGCGGCAAGATGTTCGCTGCGATCTGCATGGATGATTCCGGTGATCCGGTATACATAACTCTCAAGCTGGAACCGCTTGAGGGTGAATTCTGGAGAGGCCAGTACAAGGACATTATCCCGGGCTATTATATGAACAAGCAGCACTGGAACTCCGTCAAAGCTGACGGTGAAGTACCGGACGAGGTACTCATGGACCTGCTTACAAGGTCTTACAGGACAGTTCTTGGCGGACTCAGCAAAAAGAAACAAAGGGAGATCCTCGGGGAAGACGTCTGATGGAGATCAGGGAGTATACGCAGTACAGGGAAGAAGAGATACTGAGACTGTATTCGGAAGCCGGATGGACCGCCTATACTGAGGATCCGGAAAAGCTCAGAAAAGGCTTCGAGTCTTCACTCATCGTGCTGGCGGCTTATGAAGGAGATTCCCTATCAGGGCTTATTCGCGCAGTCGGTGACGGAAGTACGATCATTTACATACAGGACCTGCTTGTACGCCCATGTATGCAGAATAAGGGTGTGGGAACTGCCCTTCTCAAGGCTCTGCTGGACAGGTATCCTCAGGTCAGGCAGAAGGTCCTTGTCACCGACAGTGGCAGTAATGCAGAAAAGCTTTATCGCTCTCTGGGTCTCAGTGAGCTTTCAGAAAAAGGGTGCACCGGTTTTATTAAGATAGACTGATACTACAGCAGGAGATAAAACGTATTACAAAGACTATCTATACGGAGATAAGAATATGGAAGTCAGATGGGTCGACGGTTTCAAAATAGATGTTAAAGTGGAAGACGGTACGGTCGTGATATCGGCTAACAGGGAGGGACTGCTCTCTCTTGCCCGCCAGATGGAGGATCTGGCGGAGATGTGCCCGGGAACTCACATCCATTACGATGAGTACAACTCCCTGGAAGACGGATCTAACGAGATTATCATCGCCCTCACGGAATAACTGTTCAGCGATATACGATAACAAAAAGTTCAGGAAAAAATATAACGAAAGGGCTCATCAAAAAAGAGATGACGACGTTTACAGACATCAACACAGGCATGCCGCTAATAACCGGCATTATTCCAGAAGGATTCGGGACTGAGGCGTATACCGAAATGGAGACGTTTGAGTCGAGCCGTCTGTTAAAGGTATATGCTAGGGCTGTAAAGGGAAACTGCGCCTTCTACTATCAGACCGGAGACACCTACATGTACAACAAATCCAGGGTGCCCGGATTCTTCAAGCATGTGCTCGGAGAAGAGGAGACCATAGAGAATGGAAACTATATGGTCAACTCCTTCCCGGACATAAGACAGCAGCTGGATTCCTTCGGAAGCGAGATCGCCGAAAAGCCGGTCCAGGCAAAAGCCTATTATGAACTGTCGGATCTTCTCAAGAATAAGGCGCAGAAGGAAGCGGACAGGCAGATAAGCATCTCACTCAACGAGATGCAGCTGGGCTCCCGGATCTCATCCATGCCGGTCACGACAGTAGTGAGGAACTATCTCGTGGACGGAGGATTCGGCGTTTACGAGGACGAAGGAAGGGTCATTGCGGTCTGCCTTGAGAGAGTAGGGCTGGAGACGGATCTCGTTCAGGGTGCTCCCACAGTCGTTGAGAACATTACCGGAGAGCCGTTCGCGCAGTCAAAGCCGGTTTTCGGAAGCATACAGTCACAGGCCGGATGGAACATCCCGTTCGTGACATATATGATCTCAGACAGGAAAGAGGACCTTACTGCGTTCATGACGTTCGCTCAGACAGTCGACGTTACTGAACAGCTTAGAAGTTACTGTGACCAGATACACCAGCAGGACGTACAGTATCAGACCCAGCTGGCACAGATGCAGACCATGCAGACAAATGCCATGATAAGCAACATGTGGGCTCAGCAGCAGCAGGCATGGGCTGCGAGCGACCGCCTCAGAGATTCACTCAGCAGGGATCTCGACAGCTTCCACAATAACCTCAACCAGACTATGGCGCAGAACGACCAGCGCATCTTCTCAGGCGGAAACTACGGCGGAGAGACGTCGGATGACAGGATCCAGAGATGGAGACACGAATCAATGATGGGAGTGGATACCTTCACGAGAACCGACGGCACCGAAGTCGAGTACGACAACAACGCCGACAGGGTGTTCGAGAGCAACCTGGACAGCACCCAGCATTTCGGAACGCGCCATTACTACGATGATTACATACCGGACGGATGGCACGAGCTGCAGAAGAAGGACTGATCGTATTAAAAGGAGTAAATGCAATGGGATCTCTGCTTTCATCTACGATGAACACAAGGTACCTTCCTACGGGAGACGAGAAGTACATAAGGACCGATTGCCCGGCAGCGCTGACCGATGATGAGGTGGAATGGCTGTGCGGTATCGGAGTCAGGACCGTAGTGGATCTGCGCGGGTACGAGGAACACGAGCACAGGCGCTGCAGGCTTGAGGACGAGCCGGGATTCGAATATCATCACCTTCCCGCCACTATAGCTCCCATAATGCCGGGGACGGAAGACGCTATGGCAAAGGTATACGTCGGTATGCTGGATGAGCGCATGGAGGAGATCATCGATATCCTCATGAACTCGGAAGGAAAGGCCATGTATTTCTGCAGCCTCGGTAAGGACAGGACCGGTGTGGTATCAGCGATCATCATGCACAGGCTCGGATTCAGCGACAGGGAGATACTGGACGATTACCTGGAGACTGCAGGAAATCTCAGGGAGTTCCTGGAAGAGTATGTCAGGAACCACCCGCAGGTGGACATGCACATGCATCAGCCGAATGAGGACTACATCATCGGCGTTCTAGACGAGCTGCGCAGAAGAGAATCGGCAGAAAAGATGAACTGAGATACGGAGAGATCACCCTATGGAATACAGGACCGCGACAACAGATGACATCCCTGAGATGTGCCGGATAAGGAACCTTCAGCTGATAGACGAGGGTTACGACGCATTTGCCGACATAAACAGCGAGATGGAGGATTTCTTCTCCAGAAAGCTCAGCGACGGGTCCCTGGTACAGTGGATGGCGATCGATGACGGAAAGATAATTGCCACTGCTGCTATTCTGTTTCTGGAGATCACTCCGTCTTTCTCTCATCAGAACGGCCTTGCCGGGTACATAACGGACATGTACACCGCTCCGGAATACCGCAGGCAAGGGATAGCCTCAAACCTTCTTTCAAAGCTCAGGGAAGAGGCCGAGAGACGCGGAGCTAAGAGACTGATGCTCGGAGCTTCGGAATACGGAAAGCCGGTCTACAGGAGATTCGGTTTCTCGGATCTCGAGGACTGGATGGACATGCACCTGGATTAGGCAAAGATGTTAAAAGGATCGCTCTGAAGAAGCATGTGCCTTCAAAGCGATCCTTAATAGTATAATTGAATAAACAGAAACCAACTCTTTCGTTTTTATCGGGAGGAATACCAAATGGAATTCAGAGAAGTAGTGAGAGACCGCTATTCCTGCAAGAAGTTTTCGGACAGGAAAGTGGACAGGGAAACGCTGAGGGCGATCCTTAAAGCAGGAAGCCTTGCTCCGACCGCGAGGAACCTGCAGGAACAGCATATCTATGTGATGGAATCGGAAGCATCTCTTGCAAAGATAGACGCAGTCACACACTGCAGATACGGTGCTCCGACCGTTCTCGTCGTGGCGTTTGACAAAGACAACGTATACACATATCCCGGCGGAAAGAGGGATTCGGGGATAGAGGATGCGACCATAGTCGCCACACACATGATCCTCTCCGCATACAATGAGGGAGTCGACGGCTGCTGGGTCAACAACTTCGACCCCGATCAGTTAAAGGCGGACATGGGACTGCCGGAGAACGAGGAGATACTGATGCTCATGGATCTCGGATATGCCGCGGAAGACGCCGGCCCGCTGCCCAATCACTCTAACAGGAAGACCGTCGATGATACGGTGACCTGGCTGTGATATGCGCTGCATCAATAAAGAACTAACAATATTAAGGAAGATATTTTCATGGAGTATTCCGGAACTGTGATTCTCAAAGACGGAAGGGAATGCATCATACGAAACGGCACTGCCGACGACGGAAAAGCTGCTCTGGAGAACTATATCCTCACACATGAGCAGACTGACAATCTATTGGCTTACGCCGACGAGTGCGACATGACTCCGGAGACCGAGAGCATAAGGCTCGAGCTCATGAGAAACAGTCCGAAAGATGCGGAGCTCCTTGCCATCGTTGACGGAAAAGTCGCTGGGATGGCGGGACTTGACCACATCGGTAAGAGATTCAAGGTACAGCACCGCGCATCTGTCGGCATCAGTGTCGACAGAGAGTACTGGAGCCTCGGTATAGGCAGGGCTCTGATGGAAGCGTGTGTTGAGTGCGGAAGAAGAGCGGGATACGACCAGCTGGAACTGGACGTGGTCTCGACCAACGACAGGGCGATAGCTCTTTACGAGAGTCTCGGATTCAGGGAATTCGGAAGAAATCCTAAAGCCTTCAGGACAAGGGAAGGAGCGTATCAGGAGCTGATCGACATGAGACTTGAGCTCTGACACACCTGTTGATCCTTGAAGGTCACAACAAATAAAGCAAAGCCCTCTGAACGGTAATATATTATTCCCGGCCGGAGGGCTCTCTTTATGTTTGGATGATTATTCACTCTGATCACACAGACGTTCTATCGTCTCACGTCCCTGACGTGCGATATCTTCCCTCAGGACCGCGAATACCACAGACATATCTTTTCCGGTATCGGTCATCAGGAAGCCTCTGCATGCTGTTATGGCTGTCTCCCATGCATCCGGAACAGGGTATCCGTATATGCCTGAGGATATAAGCGGAAATGCGACTGTCTTAAGACCGTATTCAGCTGCTATCTCCAGAGAAGTCTTGTAGCAGCTGTAGAGAAGTTCCTTTTCGCATCTGTCTCCTCCGTGCCATACGGGACCGACTGCATGGATTATATATCCGGCTTTGAGGCGGTAACCAGGGGTTATGACTGCGGATCCGGTAGGGCATGGAGCAAGAGCGTCGCATGCTTCCTGAAGCTGAGCCGGACCTGCCGCGCGGAAGATCGCCCCGCATACTCCTCCGCCCATCAAGAGGTCGCTGTTGGCTGCGTTTACGATCGCATCAGC
>JAFZZV010000115.1 GCA_017828855.1 Oscillospiraceae bacterium
AGGAGAGACAGTGTTTTCGCACCGTACATGTCCGAACCGGAAGATGAGACAGAAGAGCCTCAGCTGATGCCCGGCGAGAGTCTTGACGGGCATTCGGTTGGAACGATACTCCTCAACCTGGACAGAGGCTATACTTCCCAGGCAATGAGGATACTTCGGAAAGACACCGATATAGAAGCCGTTGTCTTCGAGGACTTCGGCGGGATGATGGACGCTTTCCGCAACGGAGAGATCGATGCCATCATCTATAACGAAGCATACCTGGGAGTCTACCTCGGAGAGGACAACGATTTCTATGAGTGGGCAGTTGAATCCCGCAGCATAGGGATCGAGACTGAACATAACGTGTCCGTCAGAAAAGCCGATGTCATATCCGAGCCTTTCCTCGTGTACATCTCGGGCCTCGATACATGGGACGAAGACTATTTCCCCGATGAGGCCAGATGCGATGTCAACATCGTAGCTGCTGTTGACCCGGTCAACAAGAGGATCCTTCTCGTCAATACTCCCCGAGACTATTATGTGCCGCTGTGGGGCGTCAGCTACGCGATGGACAAGCTGACTCACGCCGGCGTCTACGGTGTGGAAGGATCCATGGAAACACTGGAAGCCCTCTACGGTATAGAGTTCAACTACTACGTCCGGACCAACATCTACTCTCTGATCAAGATAGTTGACGCATTGGGAGGCATTAC
The DNA here is from genome assembly GCA_017828855.1 of Oscillospiraceae bacterium. Classification (GTDB taxonomy): domain Bacteria; phylum Bacillota; class Clostridia; order Oscillospirales; family Ruminococcaceae; genus RUG11783. The sequence continues at coordinate 696 of JAFZZV010000115.1, forward strand.
GGTCCACTCCGAATTCGATTTTACCGCGCCGAACGGAATAGGCGGATATCATACGTTCCATGTCGGTGAAAACGAGATAGACGGAGCAGCAGCGCTCTGCTTCATAAGAGAGCGGTACAGCTTTGATAACGGTGACCGTCAGAGAGGCATCCATCAGGAGGAGTGCATCCGCGCTATAATCAACAAGGCATGCTCGCCCGCCATCATTGCCCACTTCACCGATGTTCTCAATGTGGTCGAGAGCAGCATAAGGACCAACATCGATCAGGAGGATGTCAACGCCCTGATCAAGATGCAGCTCACCGACATGTCCTCCTGGTCACTTGAGGCGATCGCGGCCGACGGTTACGGTTCCCATGAACCGAGCTATGCGATGGGCGGAGAAGAGCTCTATGTCATGATCCCGTATTACAGCACAGTTGAAGCCGCGAGAGAAAAACTCTACGAATATATGGGATACTGATAAACCGTGCACGGATCCTGAATCATTTCTTTGATAAGAAGAGTATATATGGAAAACTCAAACTCCTACACAAAAGAAATCAAGAATGCGACCTGGATCATCGCCTGCCGCGTGATCCAGTTCGGGCTGAATATCGTCGTCTCTCTTCTGTCCGCGAGGTATCTCGGTCCGGAGCGGTACGGACTTACCACTTACGCTGCGTCGATAGCTTCTTTCTTCATCCCGGTCACGCTGATGGGACTGAGCGACACACTGGTCAGGGAACTGTCAGACTCTCCCTCTAAAGAGGGCGAGATCCTCGGAACCTCCCTGGTAATCAACGCATTGTCCTCTGTCATCAGCATTGCGGGAATGATCCTGACGGTCTTTCTCCTCAACCGCGATGACTCCCTGACAGTCCTGTTCTGCGGGCTGTACAGCATCTCCCTTCTTTTCCAGAACTACGAGATTATCGGATGCTGGTTCCAATCCAAACTGATGTCCAGATACGCATCGGTATCCTCGCTCATAGCATTTGCAGTATCTGCCGCATACAGGATCTATATCCTCTCGGCGAGAAAAGGCATCCTGTGGTTCTCAGCCACTACCGTGATCGACTTCGGGCTGATCTCGATGCTTCTGTTCCTGTTCTACAGGACTTCAAACGGGCCGAAGTTGTCATTCTCTTTCGAGACCGGTAAAAAACTGCTTCAGAGAAGCAAGTATTACATCTTCACCAACATAATCGTCGCGTCATTCTCTTCCGTGGACAAGATACTGCTCAAACAGATGGTAGGCACCGACGCGAACGGCCTGTATTCCGCCGCGTTCTCCGTAGCCACGGCGACCTCTTTCGTGTATTCCGCGATCATCGAATCGCTCCGTCCGTCTATAGTATCGCTGGCAAAGACGAACATCCGTTCCTGCGAGAACAGGACCAAGACGCTTTTCAGCCTGATAATCTGGATATCAGTCATTCAGAATGTCATCTTCTCACTGTTCGGCGGGACCTTCGTCAGGCTGATGCTGGGAGAAGAGTATCTGGATGCCATACCGGTGTTCAGGGTACTGACATGGTTCACCACCTTCTCTTATATGGGTTCTGTCAGGAACGTCTGGATCCTTGCCAATGACAGACATAAGAACCTCTGGAAGATAAACACGCTCGGCGCTATAGCAGGCCTGATCCTCAACAGACTGCTTATCGGCTCATACGGCATGACCGGAGCGGCGATCACAGCGATAGTCACCCAGCTTTTCACCAACTTCATCACGGGATACCTGTTTGAGGAGATACGTCCGGTCAACCGGCTGATCCTTGACTCTCTTAATCCGCGCTACGTGTGGAACTTCGTATCCAGTGTCCTCAGGGAGATATTCGGAAAGGAATGACCGGCTGACGGAACAGGTATATCGTCAACACTATACAAACAGCAAGTGCGCAAGCCCAGGCACATCAGCAGGAGCTTACGCACTTTTTTGTTGATTCCGGCCTTCAGCCGGTCATTTATCCTCTGTTGTTTTCAGCGAACTCCAGGACCCTCCTGTAATCTCCGATTGTATCCACCTCGGACCAGAATATCCCTTCCACATCCACAGTATAGATGTCCTCACTGTCCACCATCGAGTACAGCACATTCTCCCACCAGAGATCGTATTCGCCGTTCTCGATCATCTCACAGAGCCTGTCATGGAACTTCATCACCCAGTCTTTCTTGAGCACACCGATACCGACATATTCGCTGTCACGTTCCTCACGCTTAAGCTCTTTACCGTATTTTTTCAGGACACCGTCCTCGCTGAGGAAGAAGTAATCCCCGACATCGGCCCTCGTGCGGTCGGAAAGGAGAAAATTGTGCTTTTCCGACCCAAACACCTTGTCCAGCAGGTCCTGTGTGTAATAGACATCCGCGTTTGCTATTAGCACCTCGTTAGTGTTTATGAATTCCTGCCTGGCATACCATAGGCTGCCGATACTGTTGGTCACCCGGAAGAAAGGATTGTAATAGATCCTGACGTGATGATCTTTGAGCGCTTCCTCAATGACCTTATGCTTGAATCCGGTTATTACGATGACCTCTATGTGATTCTTCTGCAGGAGCTCCACAGTGTGCACTATCAGAGGTTCTCCGCCGACATCCAGCATGCTCTTGGGCATCTGCCCGATATCGTCCGCGATCCTGCTCCCCACTCCTGCAGCCAGCAGTATTGCCTTCATTGATCCAGCTCTCCTTTGAGTTTTTCTATAAGATCGTCATAGTCTTCCGTGTCAAGGTTGCCGAGATGCCCTACCCTGAGCTGGATGTCCTTCCAGTCCCCGCCTGACGGCGTAAGGTATATCCCGTACTTTGCACTCAGAGCCTCATAGACCTCTGTAGCGTTCCTCTCCGGGAACAGCACCGGTGTGCAGCTGTTCGACAAAGGGATGTCGGGCATCTGCAGAGGCAGCTCCCTGAGGGCACTGCGGAAATAGGATGCCCTGTCCGCATGAAGTGCGTTCATCGCGTCGATACCCTTCTCGTTGACGGTCTTCAGTCTCTCGTGCAGCGCAAGCATCGTCCCCACTGCCGAGGTGAACGGAGGCTGCCCTCTCTTCTGGTTCTCCAGATAGTCCGCAAAGTCGAAGTAATAGGCTCTCTTTCCCCTGCCCACTCTCTCAAGCGCCTTTTCTCCGAGGCATACAAGTGCCGCTCCGGGAGACAGCGCGAGAGCTTTCTGGCTGGCGGTGAGGACCGCATCGATGTGCTGGCTCTGCATGTCTATATGGTCGGCGAGATAGGCGCTTACGGCATCCACAATGAAAAGCATACCGTTTCTCTCACAGAAATCTCCCAGATAGTCGAGATCGTAAAGCTGCCCGGTACTGGTGTCGCAGGCATTCACCAGCAGAGCCGTAAATTCTTTCCCCGAATACTTCTCAAACTCTTCCCTGTCAAAAGCGTGAAGGAATGGGATCATGTAGTCCTCATGGGGAATGCCGTAATGATCGCATATGTGCGAGAATCTTGCCCCAAAGCTCCCTCCGTTGATGACCAGGACCTTGTCCTCTTCCGACAGCAGATTGGATACCGCTGCATCCATTGCACCGGTCCCGCTGGACGTAAGACCGATAAATGATGCTCCTTCCGGAGCATTGAGAGACTCAAGGAACCATCTCTCCGATTCCTTCATGAGATCCCCGAACTCGGGAGTCCTGAAATACGGCAGCTGAGTGCCTTCTATCCTGAGAGTCTCCGGATACATCTGTACAGGTCCGACAGTGAACAGTTTCATTCTTAATCAGGCGCCACGGGAGAGGCGCCTGCCTCCTTCTTACCATATGAATCGATCCTTATCTATTATTCTATCAATCTGCATTTCCCGCAATCAATACGGAAAATCCGCCATGCGGCTTGCCCCTGCGTCACAGGTTCTCTCACAGCGGATCAACATGGCACAATACTGTTATCAAAAATAACACAGTTGACAGTACTTACATGTATGGATATCATAGTAAAGGTCGTTTAAGAACTACGTGTTATTTTTATCATCATTTAGAGGTTGAACACTGCTTTGAAAAGACTGTCTTCACAACTGCTGGCACAGACCGCAGCATCCAAAAGAAAAGAACTCGGGCTGAGTCAGCTCAGGCTCTCCGAGATGACCGGGATCAACCGTGCGCTGATCTCCAGGATAGAATCATGCGATTTCACGCCTTCCATAGAACAGCTGGAATCGCTGGCAGATGCGCTCGGGTTCGACCCGACCGACATGTTCGTTGAGCCACCTGCGTCAGACCGCATCGGCGTCGACCGCAGGTACAGGATAGCTGTAGCAGGCACAGGTTATGTCGGTCTCTCATTAGCCGTTCTTCTTGCACAGCACAACAGCGTGACAGCGGTCGACATCATCCCGGAAAAGATCGAGATGATAAACAAGTACAGGTCCCCTATCCAGGACGAGTATATCGAGGATTATCTCACAAAAGCCAAAGAGGGAAAGATGTCCCTGGATCTCACCGCGACCACAGACGGAAAGTCAGCATATTCAGAGGCGGATTTTATCGTTATCGCAGTCCCGACCAACTATGATCCCAAACAGAACTTCTTCGACTGTTCAGCAGTCGAGAGCGTCCTTGAGCTGATAAAGGATTCCACCGCGGACAGGAAAGAGAAACCTGTTGTGGTGATCAAGTCCACCGTGCCGGTCGGATATACGGATCACGTCAGGAAGAACACCGGAATGAACAACATCATCTTCAGCCCGGAGTTTCTGAGGGAATCCAAGGCTCTTTATGACAACCTTTATCCGAGCAGGATAATCGTGGGATGCGATGAAACAACGGAAGAGAATGCGCGTACATTTGCAGGCCTCCTGCAGCAGGGTGCCATTAAGTCCGATATCGAAACCGTGATCATGGGGAACACCGAGGCAGAGGCAACGAAGCTGTTCGTCAACACATATCTTGCCCTGAGGGTCTCCTACTTCAATGAACTGGACACCTATGCCGAGATAAAGGGTCTGAACACATTGGATATCATCAGAGGCGTGTGCCTGGATCCGCGCGTCGGAAACTATTACAACAACCCGTCCTTCGGCTACGGCGGTTACTGCCTGCCGAAAGACACCAAGCAGCTGCTGGCAAACTATCAGGACGTGCCGGAGAACCTGATCCAGGCGATAGTCGACAGCAACCGCACAAGAAAGGACTACATCGCCGACCGCGTTCTGGAGATCGCAGGGACATACGGAAACAGCGACACCTATTCCGAGGACAAGGAGAGCCGGCAGAGGGATGTGGTCGTCGGAGTGTACCGCCTCACCATGAAGGCAAATTCCGACAATTTCCGCCAATCTTCCATTCAGGGCGTTATGAAGCGGATCAAGGCAAAAGGAGCCACAGTGGTCATTTTTGAGCCCACTCTGGATGACGGGACCACGTTCTTCGGAAGCCTTGTGGTCAACGACATCGACAGGTTCAAGAAGATGAGCAACTGCATCATCGCCAACAGATATGACAGCATCCTGGACGATGTCCGGGAGAAGGTCTATACCCGCGACCTGTTCAGGAGAGACTGAGAATGGGAAAAGCCACTGTTGATCTGAACGGGAAGACCATCCTGGTGACGGGATCTCCCGGTTTCATCGGAGCCAACCTGGTGCTGCGTCTCCTCAGTGAGATGAAGACCGGGACCGTGATCTCCCTTGACAACATGAATGATTACTATGATCCCGCTCTCAAGGATTACCGGCTCAGCCTGATCAAGAAGGCCGCAGAGGAGAGCAGCGTCAGACATGTTTTCATCAAGGGGGACATATCCGACAGAGCACTGATAGACCGCATATTCGCTGAGCACTCCCCATCTGTTGTGGTCAATCTCGCGGCGCAGGCAGGCGTCAGGTATTCCATCGATCACCCCGATGTATATATCCAGTCCAACATCATCGGCTTCTACAACATCCTGGAGGCATGCCGTCATAATCCGGTCGAGCACCTCGTATACGCGTCTTCCTCATCGGTGTACGGCGGCAACAAGAAAGTTCCATTCTCCACAGATGACAAGGTTGACAACCCGGTCTCCCTGTACGCCGCAACAAAAAAGAGCGATGAGCTGCTGGCTCACGCCT
>JAFZZV010000116.1 GCA_017828855.1 Oscillospiraceae bacterium
GTCGTCATCTGCCGGCGGTGCGATCAGGAACTCGTCCTTGGTGTTGCCCACCATGAACTTGACGTCGTTCATTCTGTTGCCGACTATGGTGTCCTCCATCATCTCGGTGAGGAACACACCGTCCGTCACTGCGCCCCAGAAGTAGTGGCACTCATTGAACTTGTCCTCGATGTACTGGGCATCCAGCGCTCTGGCTTCCTCCAGAGTCTTGACGCCGAGCTTCTCGAAGAACTCGATGCCTTCCTTCTCCTGCTGCTCGAGCGGTACCTGAGGCATGCTCATGTTCAGCGGGTACTTGGGTCTCATGCCGCCGATAGACTCGATGATCCCTTTCTGGAAAAGGCCTTTCGCCTTCGGGGAGCACATCTGCGCAACGACCGAGAAGCCGCCTGCTGACTGTCCGAAGATCGTGATGTTCTCCGGGTCACCACCGAAGTTGGCGATGTTCCTCTTGACCCAGGCAATACCGAACGCCTGATCCTGAAGAGCGAAGTTTGTCGGCCCGTCGGGATTCTCTTTGGTTATCTCCGGATGCGCAAGAAGCCCGAATGCGTTGAGCCTGTATCCTATGGATACCAGGATCACACCGCGGGAAGCGATGCGCTCTCCGTCGAACTCCATCTCATAGGGATAGCCCTCCTGAAGTCCGCCGCCGAAGATCCATACCATTACGGGAAGCTTGTCGTCGACGGTCTTTGCGGGCGTCCAGATATTTGCGGTGAGGCAGTTCTCGCCTCTCTTGACTTCGGGATCCACGTGCCATTCCTTGGCATAGAACGCCTCGGGGTCTCTGCCGGGCACTCTCTGCATGGAGATCTCGCCGAACTCGTAGCACTCCCTGACGCCTTCCCAGTCTTCAGCGGGCTGAGGCGGACGCCAGCGGTTCTTTCCGGAGGTGTCGGCGCCGAAAGGGATCCCCTTGTACACAGTGATACGGGCGTCGGTTGCTACTATGCCTCTGACTCTCCCGTTCTCTGTCCTGGTCTCTCTCAACATGGGTCTTTCTCCTTATCTATGAACGATACTTATTTGAGGCCGTATTTCCTGAGGTTCGCGTCGATGATGAAGCGGATCCTGAGATCCTCTTCCTTCTCCATCTTCACCTCATCACCCAGCAGCATAGCGTGGAATCCCTCGTTGTAGGGCACCCACTCCGGCATCGGTGTGCCGTCGGCGTCAAGCCCGTTCGGGTCTCCGTTCTTCGCGAAATTGGCAAAATAGTTGCACATCTGCCTTGCCAGGTCGTAGTGATGTCCGTCAAAAGGTCTCCAGCAGTTCATCAGTGTCTCAAACTCGAACCAGAGATCGCAGGAGTGGAACGCTCCGACGTCATCTCCGGGGATATACGGGTCGAATACACTGAAATATACCTTGCGGCCTTTGAGGGCCAGGATCTCGGCTGTGAGCCTGTTGGATGCGTTGAATGTGGAGAAGTCCGCTTCCCTCACGATGTCTTCCCTCTTGTCGTTTCCGGCGACATATTTCACGACTTTCAGATAATCGTCTGCGAGATCGCTGAAAAGCGTCTTTGCCCAGTCTTCCAGAGGTTCGCGCGCACCCGCGAAGAACTCATCGCCGGTGGCTGTGACCATGACGTCCACATCATTCATCTCATTCTTGATCATGCAGTCGCCTGGATCCTGTGTGCAGAACAGCCCGTCGACCAGAGGATTCATGAACTTGAATGTCTCTCTGCGGTACTGGACCTGCTTGTCGTTGATGTATTTGGCATCCAGTTTTCGGGCTTCCTCGATGCTGTTCACACCGAGATACTCAAGGAAGGTCTGGCCGAATTCCTCACCGAAAGCGAGGTCTTTGGTCCCGATCTCGAAATAGCCGAGGTTCGGGATAGACATGGCATTGAGTCCCGCTGACTGGATGATCGCATGCTGGAACAGACCGACCGTCATGGGTGAGCAGCACAGATACTGCACTGCAGCTCCGCCGCCGGACTGTCCGAAGATCGTGACGTTCTCCGGGTCTCCGCCGAAGTTGACGATGTTCCTCTTTATCCACTTCAGTGCCGCGACCATATCAAGAAGGCCGAAGTTGCATGGGGCGTCGGGCTGAGCAGCCGTCAGTTCCTTGTGAGCCATGAACGCAAATACATTGAGGCGGTAGGTTATGGACACAAGTATCACGCCTCTCTTGGCAAAATGCTCACCGTCGAATTCCTGCTCGTGGCCGTATCCTTCCTGCATTCCGCCGCCATGTATCCACATCATTACCGGCAGCTTGTCCTCTGTGCTCTTAGCAGGCGTCCATATGTTGAGCTGGAGGCAGTCCTCGCTCATGGCGATATCAGGATCGACATGCCACTCCTTGGAATAGAATGCTTCCGGATCAGCGCCCGGTGTGTTCTGCATAGCGATGGGGCCGAATTCATAGCACTCACGCACGCCTTCCCAGTTTTCAGCAGGCTGCGGTGCACGCCAGCGGTTCTCCCCGACGGGAGGCGCGGCATAGGGAATTCCCTTGAAAACGGTAACTCTCGCGTTGGTGCCTACTATGCCCTTTACGAGACCGTTCTCAGTCCTAGTTTCTCTGATCATTTGATCCTCCTGTATCTGTGACATTCCGCATGTGATGCGGACAGTCGTTTTTTCCGGTCCGTAAACAGACCGCCTGCTTCCGTGCCGGAGGGCACGGAAGCAGCGTCATGATCATTACTTATTGATCTCGAGCAGGAATCTCTCCTTCTCTGTAGGCTCGGCTTTGCTCATGAATACCTCGTCGCCGAAGAATATGCCGTGCTTGTTCTCGGTGGTGAACCTCTCCCAGTAGGGCATCGGCGTTCCGTCGGCGTCGTTTCCGTTGGGATCGCCGTTCTTTGCAAAGTTCGTCCAGTAGTTGCACATCTTCCTTGCAAGGTCGAAATGGTGTCCGTCGAAGGGTCTCCAGCATTTCATCAGCGTTTCGAACTCGAACCAGAGGTCTGAACTGTGGAATACTCCTGCATCATCTCCGGGGATAGTGGGGCCGAACACATAATAGTGCAGATCCCTTCCCTGTTCAGCCAGATACTCAAGGGCGAGTCTTGCGCCGTATTCAAAGGATCCGACCGTAGCGGCCTTCCTGAGGCTCTCACCGGTCCTTGCAGCCTGTCTCCTGCATATCGCAAGATACTCGTCTGCCTTGTCTCCGAACGACTCCGCGATCCACTTCTCGACTTCGGCTTCGTCATCAGACATCGGTCCGACCTGGAACTCGTCTGTGGTGTTGCCGGTGATAAGGGGAACGTTGTACAGCGTATTCGTCTTGATGCACTCTTCTCCGAGAGCTGTCAGGAACTTTCCGTCAGCCTGCGGCATGAAGAAGAAGTTGCTCTCCAGGCACTTGTCCTCAATGAACTGTGCGTCGAGCTTTCTCGCTTCAGCTATGGTATCCACTCCAAGCCATTCCTTGAGGAATCTGACACCCATCTCCTGAGCAGACTCAAAGTTGAAGTTCCTTCCGCTGAATCTGGGGTTGCTCGGATACTTCATGTTGACTCCGCCCGCGGATTCCACTATCGCTCTCTGGAAATGTCCCCTGGACTGCGGTGAGCACAGGTGGTTCCAAACGCTTCCGCCGCCTGCGGACTGTCCGAAGATGGTTATGTTCTTGGGATCTCCTCCGAAGTTCTCGATGTTGCGCTCCACCCACTTGAGACCGGCAAGCTGGTCCAGCATGCCGAAGTTGGTCGGTGCATCGGGAGCTTCCGCCGTCAGTTCGGGATGGCAGAGGAATCCGAACACGTTGACGCGGTATGCAACAGAGACGAGAATGACACCGCGGTGAGCGATGCGCTCGCCATCGAACTCCATCTCCCAGGCATATCCTTCCCTGAATCCGCCTCCGAAGAACCACACCATTACCGGCAGTTTCTCATCAGTGGATTTTGCGGGGGTCCAGATATTCAGTCTCAATCCGTCCTCATTCATGGGGACTTCCGGATCCACGTGCCACTCTTTTGAATAGAATGCGTCCGGATTCCTTCCGGGAACCGCCTGCATCGTGATCGGTCCGAATTCATAGCACTCCCTCACGCCTTCCCAGCTCTCGGGCGGCTGCGGGGCTCTCCAGCGGTTGTCACCGCATGTGGGAGCCGCAAATGGGATACCCTTGAATACGGTGATCCTTGCGTCGGTTCCGGGAAATCCCTTGACCATTCCGCTTTCGGTCTTTGTAACTCTCAGCATAGTATTACTCTCCGTATTTACATGTAATATATTACTATTTGTTTACTTCGCAGAGGAATTTCCTCTTGGGAGTGTATTCGCTGTGTACCATATAGATCTCATCACCGAAGAAGATGTTGCACTTGTCGTCCTTCGTGAAGGCATCCCAATGCAGCATCGGTGTCCCGTCGGCGTCATTGCCGTTGGGATCTCCGGTCTTGCAGAAGTTTGTCCAGTAGTTGCACATCTTCCTGGCAAGGTCATAATAAGGTCCGTCGAAGGGTCTCCAGCACTTCATGAGATTCTCTGTCATGAACCACAGATCGGAGCTGTGGAACGCACCAGCGTCATCACCCGGAATAGTAGGTCCGAAGTTGTAATAGTACACTTTTCTTCCCTGCTCCGCGAAACACTCCAGTGCCAGATGCGTGCCGAGCTCGAACGTGCCGACCGTACATACCTTCCTCAAAGGCTCTCCGGTCTCTTCCGACATCTTCCTGCAGATATCGAGATACTCTTCAGCCTTGTCTGAGAAGTTTTTCCTTGCCCACTCCTCGATAGCGGCTTCGTCATCGGAAGCGGGACCGTTCATGAATTCGTTGGTCGTGTTTCCGATAAGTATCGGCATCTCGGGAATCCTGTTGGCCTTTATGGTGTCGGAATAGCTCTCGACGAGATATTTCCCGTCGGAGATAGGTCCGAACATCATTCCGGATTCGAGACATTTCTGCTCGATCTCCCAGGCATCGAGTTCCCTTGCTTCAGCGATTGTATTTACTCCGAGGACTTCCCTGAGGAACTTTTCACCGTTCTTCTGGGCCATCTCAAAGTTGTATCCGCCGCCGAACATGGAACCGGGATAACGGAATCCGCAACCGCCCGCTGACTGTATGACCGCTTTGTGGAAAGACCCCTTTGCCTTCGGGGATGCGAGATGGTTCCAGACGCTGCCGCCGCCTGCGGACTGTCCGCCGATGGTCACGTTGTCCGGATCGCCGCCGAAGAAAGCGATATTGTTTTTAACCCACTCGAGACCGGCTCTCTGGTCCAGCAGACCGAAGTTCGCCGGCTGCTCGGGATCTTCCGCTGTCAGTTCGGGATGGCAGAGGAACCCGAAGACATTGACGCGGTATGCTACTGTGACGAAGATCACACCTCTGTGAGCGATGCGCTCGCCGTCGAATTCCATCTCATGCGCGTAGCCTTCCTTGTATGCTCCTCCGAAAAACCATACGAATACAGGAAGCTTTTCATCTGCGCTCTTTGCGGGAGTCCAGATGTTCAGCCTGAGTCCGTCTTCGCCCATCGGCACCTCTGGATCTACGTGCCATTCCTTTGCGTAGAAGGCATTGGGATCCTTTCCCGGTATTGCCTGCATGGTGATGGGTCCGAACTCGTAGCAGCGGCGTACACCTTCCCAGTTCTCTACGGGCTGGGGAGCGCGCCAGCGGTTCTTTCCGGATGTATCCGCGGCATAAGGTATGCCCTTGTATACGGTGATACGGGCGTCGCTTCCGGGATATCCCTCAACAAGGCCGTTTAGCGTTTTTGTTCTTCTAAGCATTCTTATGCTCCTTTACGCTTTCTGAAGATCACTGATTGTTCTTCCTGTATGCTTCCAGGTTGATCTTTACGATAAAGTCCGTGCAGGCGGGAGTCTCTTCCGGCTGCATCTGGACGGTATCGAAGAACTGGATGCATCTGCGGTTGTCGGGAGTATATGCCTTCCACTCGGGCATCGGGGTGCCGTCGGCATCGAGTCCGTTGGGGTCGCCGGTCTTGGCGAAGTTGGTCCAGTAGTTGCACATCTTCCTCGCAAGGTCGAAGTGATGGCCGTCGAAGGGCCTCCAGCACTTCATAAGCGTCTCGAAGCAGAACCACAGGTCTGAGCTGTGGAAGGAACCTGCGTCGTCCCCCGGGATCTCCGGGTCGAAGCAATACAGCCTGATCGATCTGCCCTGCTCATTGAAGACATCGCCCACGATCCTTGCCGCCGTCTCATTGAGGTTGGCGCTGCCGGCGATCTTGCGATCCTTGCCCGCTGCGACTTCCTTCTCCACGAGAGCTCTGTACTCGGCTTCCTTGTCACCGAACGTTGCGGCGAACTTATCGAATGCTTCGTCGTCATCGCCCCTGGGCCCGAAGATGAACTCGTCACCGGTCCAGCCGAGGAGGATGGGAACCCTGTGAAGCTGATCCTTCATGAGGTAGCCTTCGATCTCCTTTGTGAGGAATTTGTCATCGACCACGGAGTTGAACGTTCCGCCGAATCCGACTTTAGCCCTGTACTCAAGCTCCTTGTCCCTCACGAACTCTGCGGGAAGTGCTCTTGCCTCAGCCAGCGTCTCCACTCCGAGGAAATCCTTGAAGAACATCTCGCCTTTCTTCTCAGCTTCCGCCAGATTCTGATTGTGACGGAAAGTGCTCTTGGGATAAACGGATACGAGGCTTCCGCCTGCAGATGACATGATGATGGCTTTCTGGAACAGACCGTCAGTTGTCTCGGAGCTCATCTGAGTGAACACGCTGACACCGCCGGAGGACTGTCCGAAAATGGTGATGTTCTTGGGGTCTCCGCCGAAGTTCTCGATGTTGCGGTTTACCCACTCGATAGCAGCTTTCTGATCCAGGAATCCGAAGTTGCACGGGTGCTCGGGATCTTCTGCCGTCAGTTCCGGATGCGCAAGGAATCCGAACACATTGAGCCTGTAAGCTACTGTTACCAGGACGCAGCCGCGGTGAGCGATACGCTCTCCGTCAAACTCCATCTCTGTGCAGTTACCTTCCTGCAGTCCGCCGCCGAAGATCCAGACCATGACCGGAAGCTTCTCGTCGGCTTTCTTGGCAGGTGTCCAGATGTTTACCTGAAGGCTTCCGTCTTCACCCATCGGGATCTCGGGATCCACGTTCCACTCTTTCGAATAGAAGGCTTCCGGATCAACGCCGGGAACAGCCTGCATTGTGATAGGTCCGAACTGATAGCACTCGCGTACGCCTTCCCAGTCCTTTGCGGGCTGCGGCGCGCGCCATCGATTCTCGCCGGAGGGATCAGCTGCATAGGGGATCCCCTTGAATACAGTGATCCTGGCATCGGTTCCGGGGAACCCTTTTACCATGCCGTTCTCTGTTTTTGTGACTCTGAGCATAGAATGACCTCCGTATAGTTTGTTATTTTCTTTTGTAATAAACATCACAGGCGCCTCCCCGGAATGCGGAAAGGCGCTCTGCAAATTCAGTTCTATTCTGCAGCCGCCTTGACGTTGAGGTCCACGAGGAACCTGGCTCTCTCGTCATAGGAATCCGAATTGAATTCCACTGTGTCGAAGAACCCTATGTTGCACGGACGTGCTGCATCATATGGTTTCCACTCCGGCATCGGTGTCCCATCGGCATCATTGCCGTTGGGATCACCATTCTTTGCGAAGTTGGTCCAGTAGTTGCACATCTTTCTGGCAAGATCGTAGTGCTTTGCCGTAAACGGTCGCCAGCATCTCATGAGAGTCTCGAACTCAAACCAGAGGTCGCTGGAATGGAATGCTCCTGCATTGTCGCCGGGCATCTCCGGTCCGAAGACATAGTAATAGATAGGACGCCCCTGTCTCGCGAGGATGTCCGCGAATATCTGGGCTCCGACTTCATTCTGGTTGACGCTGAGTGCTTTGGAAAGAGTCGTGCCTTCCTTTTCGGCTTTTCTGCGGCAGATGTCGATATACTCATCGGCATATTCACCGAAGTTCGCCTTTACCCATTCGATAGCCTTGTCCTCGTCTGCGGGAGCAGGTCTTCCCTCACCGTTCGTGTTGCCGATGATTATCGGGACGTTCGCTACCTCTCCCTTGAGTACGGTTTCGTCGACCTGTTCGGGCACATATATGCCGTCAACGACACCGCGCCACATCTCTCCGTTCACTGTCATCTCAAGGAACTTGTCCTCGATGAATTTCGCGTCCAGTTTCCTCGCTTCTTCGATGGTATCGACCTTGAGATAGTCCCTGAGGAATCTGACTCCGTCGGCTTCTGCCTTCTCAAGAGTGCGGTAGTGACGCATTGCCCTGTTGCTGGGATATGACACGGCCACACCGCCCGCGGATTCAACGATGGCTTTCTGGAACGAACCTCTTGCCTTGGGGGAGCAGAGATGCGCCAGGGTGCTTCCGCCGCCTGCGGACTGTCCGAAGATGGTGATGTTGTCGGGGTCACCGCCAAAGTTCGCGATGTTCCTCTTGACCCAGTCGATGCCGGCTTTCTGATCGAGGAATCCGAAGTTCGCGAATGCATCAGGCTGTTCTCTCGTGAGGTCGGGATGGCACATGAATCCGAAGCAGTTCAGTCTGTATGCGATGGATACGAGAATGACTCCTCTGTGAGCGATGCGCTCTCCGTCGAACTCCATCTCGTAGCAGTAGCCCTCTCTCAGGGCCCCGCCAAAAATCCAGATCATAACGGGAAGTTTCTCATCAACGCTCTTTGCGGGCGTCCAGATGTTCAGCGCAAGGCTGTCCTCCCCCATCGGTACCTCGGGATCGACATGCCATTCCTTTGAATAGAAGGCGTTCTGATCGAGTCCGGGGACCTTCTGCATCGTTATCGGTGCGAACTCATAGCAGTCACGGATCCCTTCCCAGTCCTTGGCGGGCTGGGGAGCTCTCCAGCGGTTCTCTCCGGATGTATCGTCCGCGAACGGTATTCCCTTGAATACAGTTATCCTTGCATCTGTTCCCGGAAAACCGCGGACCATTCCGTTCTCTGTTTTTGTTACACGAAGCATTTTCACTCTCCTATTTGAACAACGACCGCTGCGGAATATGTTACTTTTCTACTATGAAAGCCATCTCATACAGGTATGTGTACTTCTTTCCCGGCTCAACAAGTATCTGCTGAAGGTCTGTGTTCGCCGCGTTCGGCATGAAGTGCGGTTCCACACTGAATCCGCCCCAATCTACATATGTTGCGCCGTTCTTTCCTTTGCTCATGAACGGATGTCCCATATGGTTGCCCGTATAGAGCATCATGCAGGGAGCTGTGGAATTCAGTGTCATGGTGATGCCAGAAAGATCTCCCGTAAGCACGCAGCACGGATGGTTCTCTTTGAGGACGAAGTTCACGTCATATCCGTGATTCGCCTGGATCATCGGGTCATCCGCGTCTATCCGCTCACCGATCGTGTGGGGCTCCCTGAAATCATAGGGAGTTCCTTCCACGGGAACGTTCTTTACGGGGATCGCTTTCTCGTCGCCGATAGTGTATTCGTCAGCATTTATAGTAAGCAGATGGTTAAGGACGTTCCCGTTGCCCTGCCCGTTGAGGTTGAATGCACTGTGGTTCGTGAGGTTGCACACTGAGCCCGCTTCGCTGTAATACTCCGTCTCCTGCCTTAGGATGCTGTTCTCGAAGGTCACGGTCATCTTTAGCGTGAGGTCTCCGGGATATCCCTCTTCCCCGTCCTTGCTGACATAGGTGAACACAACGGAATCTCCGACGATCTCGCCGTCCCAGTATCTGTTCTGGAATCCGCCTTTCCCGCCGTGGATATGTCCGCCGCCTCTGTCGTTATGCTCGAGCTCGATCTCTTTTCCGTTGAACATGAACTTCGCGTCCGCGATCCTGTTTGCGACACGGCCTACCGTCGCGCCTGCGAGACCTTTCATCTTGATCTTTGTCTCGTAGTTCTCCATGCCGCACATGACATCGGTGAGTTCGCCGTTCTTGTCCCTGATGCAGAGCTCAAGGATGGCGCACCCAATATTCATAACAGATGCAATCTGTC
The DNA here is from genome assembly GCA_017828855.1 of Oscillospiraceae bacterium. GTDB lineage: Bacteria > Bacillota > Clostridia > Oscillospirales > Ruminococcaceae > RUG11783. Next base: position 9,928 of record JAFZZV010000116.1, read on the forward strand.
CTTTTTCATCTTCAAGTACGTATCTGAATACTTCTCTTCCGTCGTCGAAATTACCGATGACTTCTTTGGAAACCTTAGTAGCCATTGATTCCCTCCAAATCTCTTTCTTAGTACACAGGCTACAGGGCAAAGACCCTGTAGCCTGTCGTTGAGTATTGATCTCTAGTTCCGATATGGCATCAAAGGTCTCAGCTGAGAGCGCCTGCCTGGGCACGGCCGATCTCGTCTTCGCTGTACTCGCCGTTCTCATCACGTGTGAATTCTGCGCAAAGCTCGCCTTCATACATGACAAGGATCCTGTCGCAAAGACCCATGAGCTCGTTCATTTCGGAAGATACCATGATGATGCTGATTCCCTGAGTCGTCAGGTCATTCATGATCTTGTAGATCTCCATCTTGGCGTTGACGTCGATTCCGCGGGTGGGCTCGTCAAGGATAAGAACGTCAGGGTTCTTAGCCAGCCACTTCGCAAGAATGATCTTCTGCTGGTTACCACCGGAGAAGTAAACCGCCAGTCTGTCGGGATCCTTGGGCTGAACAGTCATCTTGTCCATTGTTTCCTGGATGAACTGTTTCTGAGCCTTCAGGTCAACGATGCCCCTGTGGCTGAACTTATCGAAGTTCGGCAGGCTTATGTTCTGAGCAACAGTCATGCCGAGGACAAGTCCTTCAGCCTTTCTGTCTTCAGGCAGCATCGCAAGACCCTTGTTGATCCAGTTGTAGGGGCTGGGATCGGTCATCTGCTCGCCATGGAGATAGAACTCGCCGGTCACGTACGGATACTCGCCAAGGATGGCCTTCATCGTCTCGGTTCTTCCTGCGCCAACGAGGCCGGAGAATCCGAGAATCTCGCCCTTGCGAAGCTTGAAATTGATGTTCTTGAATGTTCCGGTCGGGCTGGTGAGGTTCTTTACTTCGAACACCACGTTGTCGGGCTCGACTGTGTCGTAACGCTCCGGATAGTAAGCTTCGAGCTTACGGCCGATCATCATCGCAACGAGGTCGTCCTTATTGAGGTTGCCCTCATTGACAACGGTTCCCGTTACCTTGCCGTCTTTCAGAGCGGTAACTCTGTCGGCGAGCTCAAGAACTTCGTCCAGTCTGTGAGAGATGTAGATGATACCGATTCCACGCTCCCTCAGTTTCTTGATGACATCAAACAGGTTCCGTGTCTCTCTCTCGGTAAGAACAGCTGTCGGCTCGTCGAAGACCATGATCTTGGAGTCGTGGGACAGAGCCTTGCCGATCTCAACCATCTGCTGCTGTGAAGTTCTGTATGTCCACATCATGACAGATGAGTCAGGATTCCTGAATCCGATATCTGTGAGGATCGCGTTTGCCTTTTCATACATCGTTTTGCGGTCGAGGATATATCCGCCTTTGCCTTTTGTATCCTCACGGGCAAGATAGATGTTTTCTGCAACGGACAGGCTGGGAACGAGGTTGAATTCCTGGTAGATGATTCCGATTCCCTCTTCAACGGATTCCAGGGGGTCGTTGATGGCGACCTTCTCGCCGTTGATGAAGATATCTCCTTCTTCAGGAATGTTAACCCCGCCGAGGCACTTGATCAGAGTGCTCTTACCTGCGCCGTTCTCACCAATAAGGCAATGGATCTCACCGGCTTTAAGGTCAAAAGATACGTGATCCAGCGCCTGAACACCAGGGAACGCTTTGGACAGATCTTTTACCTCGAGCAACATGTTATTATCCATTTTTATCTCCGTTCTAATTTTACTTTCAAGTGATTAACTGATTTGCTGATTAGCGGGTGATCTTCTGAGTGAGACTATCAAGTCCACAAACCGCGATCAGAACGACACCGATAACTGCTGTCTGCCAGTACATGTTGACCTGCAGAAGAACCATTGATGTCTTGATGAACTGCATCAGAACGCATCCGAGGAGCGTTCCGATGACGGAACCGTTACCACCTGACATGCTTGTACCACCGACAACGGTAGCAGCGACAGCGTCCATGGAGACGTTGCCGGCGCCTGCAACAGAACCGGAGTTAAGACGGGCGACCATCATGATTGCGGAATATCCTGCGAAGATACCGCAGATGACATAGGTGATGACCCTGAGCTTGGTTGTGTTCAGACCGGAAAGCCTTGCAGCTGTCTCGTTGCCGCCGAGAGCCTTGATGTGGTTTCCGAGAACGGTCCTGTCGAGGATGAACCAACCGACAACGGCCGCGATCGGGACGAAGAAGAACAGATAGGGCAGTCCAAGAAGTGCCTCAACACCGCCGACACCGATCTTATGGATAACAGCATTGTTATCAATAGTTACAGGATAGCCCTTGGTGATGACCTGGTCGATACCTCTAATGATGTACTGGGTGCCGAGGGTGATAATGAAGGCGGGCAGCCTCAGTTTTGTGAGGAGAACGCCGTTCAGGAGTCCAAGGCAGGCTCCGATGATCATTGCGAGGATCCAGGAAAGCAGGGCGCCCCACCAGGTGTTGCCAAGGAGGACCTTGTCAGGACCGACTGTGAAGGCCTTGATGAACATGGCCATGAGAATACCGGACATGTTCATGATCTCACCGATGGAGAGGTCAATGTTTGCGGATGCAACAATGAAGGTCTGGCCCATTGATGCAACGCATCCGATAGCGCACTGCTTGATGAAGCTGATCAGGTTCTCCTTCGTTGTGAAGGCGGGTGTCGCAATGGACATGATGATCGAAAGGATGATCAGAACGATGATCAGGGACGCCTCACGAGAATGCCAAATCTGCATGAGAATGTCTTTGAAGGTTTTCTTTTCTTCCACTTTTTGTACACTCCTTACTTTAGTGCTCCGCACATGCGGAGAACCGTTTTAAAAAATGTCTGACCGGAACCGTTCCGGTCTGGAAAAAGATGCTACCGCTCTTTTCCGGATTTTGCCTTATTCCTGCAGCAATTGCCGAAGGGAAAAGGCGCTTAGGTGAAGCAGCGGATCGTATCCAGCATGTAAACTGCGGGTAATGTCGTCAGAGAAGTCGCAAACATGGCTCATATTGGTCTCTGCGTCGAACCAGTTCTCCTTTCATAACAACAAAATGCCCATTAGACTTCCTGGGACCGACAAGCTGACATGACATCATCATGACCGTAGAGCCGGAACTCCGGTCATCCGGATCATGACTTATCAGATCAGTCATGCGAGTCCGGGAAGTCCCGTCCATCTTGCTGCCTGTATTAACAACAAAGCAGTAACGCTCACTTGTCGGACAATCTGCTCACGGTTCGAGCCGCCTGCAGACTGGATACCACGTGATGGTTCCTTTCTGCCGAATCGGGAACGGATCCTGATACCGGACCTCGATGCGGAAACCATCATAATCCATGGAAGATGCAGTTTTCAAATAGCTAAGATCAGTTCAACTGTACCGTCCCTTTTTAACAACCTCGCCCTGCAGGCATCTGCTTCCGTTTGGCAGGCAGTGCCTGCGGACGAATTATTAAGCCGGGAGATCATCACCTGCTGCGTTATCCGGCGCAGCCGCAGATATCTTTCGATGTCTGCCTTTTTCTGGATTGAAAGAACCTTTTTCAAGTAGTCTTTCCAGGACCGGCAGCTTTCGCTGCAGACCATATTTGATTCTCAGATTCATTCACGCCTTCGCGGAAGTGATCGAAACAGCTTTATAAGCTTCAGCCGTACCGGTTCCTTCCGCTCCGGCACTCTCCCTGCAGCTGCCTGCCCTCTGTCCGGTTTCCCGGAACAGGCGATTGCCTGAAGATATGTCCGGTTCTGAGATTGGTCCCATAATTATCCGCTGATGCGGAAAGGGATATGCCTGTTATTTGAGTTTCCAGGCGAGATCTGCGAAGAACAGATCTTTTTCAAATTCCTCGGGCTTGGAATCTGCCTTGATGTGGACAAACTCGATATCCATCATCCTTGCGAGATCCTGAAGCATCTCGGGAGTTGCATCATATGACAGCACGCTGTGGTGTGCACCGCCGGCCATCAGCCACATCTTGAGTCCGTCCCTGAGATTCGGCTTTCCTTCCCACATGACTCGAGCTACGGGAAGATTGGGCATCTCATAGATCGGCTTGATGCAGTGTATATCCTGGACCAGCATGCGGAAACGATCGCCCATATCGATGAGGGTCACGACGACAGCGTCGCCCTCGCGTCCCTCAAACACCAGCCTGGCGGGATCCTCGCGGTCTCCTATGCCCAGAGGATGGACCTCTATGCGGGGCTTTTCGGCTGCGATGGTCGGGCAGACCTCAAGCATATGGGCCCCGAGTGCATACTCGGCTTCGGGATCGAGATGGTAGGTGTAGTCCTCCATGAAGGAAGAGCCGCCTTCCATCCCCTCAGTCATCTTCTTGACGATCGCCACGAGTGCTGACAGTTTCCAGTCGCCCTCTGCGCCGTATCCGTATCCTTCAGCCATCAGATGCTGGCTGGCGATACCGGGAAGCTGCTTCATTCCGACGAGATCCTGGAAGGTGTTGACGAAAGCATTGGCGCCTTCTGCTGTCATCATCTTCTTCATGGCGACTTCTTCGCGCGCCTGATAGCGGATCGTCTCCATATCGTCGGTCGCAAGCTCGTAAGTGTCTGTATAGACCTTCACCAGCTCATCGATCTCCGCGTCGGTTACTTTAGCCATCTCTGCGACAAGATTGCCGACCGGCCATGTGTTGACCTGCCACCCGAACTTGATCTGAGCTTCAACCTTATCGCCTTCCGTAACCGCGACTTCACGCATGTTGTCGCCGAATCTCATAACTCTCAGGTTGCGGCTGAAGTCGTAAGCGACGGCAGCGCGCATCCATGCTCCGATCTCATCGAGCACGGGCTGGTCTTCCCAGAACCCGGTAACGATCTTCTGCTGAAGTCTCATCCTGGCAATGATGAAACCGTGCTCCCTGTCTCCATGGGCTGCCTGGTTGAGGTTCATGAAGTCCATGTCGATCTCTTTGTCAGGGATATAACGGTTATACTGGGTCGCCAGATGAAGAAGAGGCTTCTGAAGAAGTCTGAAAGCTTCTATCCACATCTTGGAAGGGCTGAAAGTGTGGCACCATGTGATGACGCCGCAGCAGTTGTCATCGAAGTTCGCGTCCTTGGCATACTGTGTCGCTTCATCCCATGTCTTTACGATTCCCTTGAATCTGAGTTCATAAGGGAGAGACTTGGACATCTTTTCTGCCATTTCCTGCGCTCTGGAGGCAACTGTCTCGAGGACTTCGTCACCATAGAGGAACTGACTTCCAACTACGAACCAGAAATACTTATTGTTTCCCATTCATTACTCTCCGATATCAATTCAGTGCATCCGCAGCCAGCTTTTCGGCAGGCAACAGTTCCATATATTTCTCGATATACTTCCTGAAGCCTTCCACATCCTGCGGATCCGGATCTACGGACCTGACGCTGGAAGCGGCAAACACCTTTCCATTGAGGAAACCGTCGAGGGTCTCGCCCTCCTCCTTGCGGACCATATACTCAGCAAGGATAGCCATTCCCCAAGGACCGCCCTCTCCGGCCGTGCTCATCAGGGAGATCGGTACGTTGAGTGCTCCGGAGATCAGTCTCTGTCCGGCATTGGTGGTCTTGAAGAGGCCGCCGTGTCCGAACATCTTGTCTATCTTCACTCCCTCTTTATCCAGTATCCTCATTCCTACACAGAGCGTGGAGAAGGAAGCGTAGATAAGAGACCGGCAGACGTTGGCAACGCTGAAATCGGAATCCACTCTCCTGAACAGAGCGGGAACGCCCTTGTCAGCGCCGACGACCGGCTCACCGGAGAAGTAGTTGAAGAAGAACAGACCGCCTGCATCCTTCTCACCATCAAGAGAAGAACTGAAGACCACGTTGTAGAGGTCATTCATGGAGACGCTGAGTCCGAGCTTATCAGTAAGTTCCTTGAACAGTCTGATCCACTCGTCCGTCTCTGTGGAGCAGGTATTGCAGTGGACCATTGCAACAGGTTTTCCGTCAGGAGTGGTGACCATGTCTATCTCCGGATGGACCTCTTTGAGCGGTCCCTCAAGGACCGTCATAGCGAAGATCGATGTTCCGGCAGAGATGTTTCCGGTCCTCTCTGCGACACTGTTGGTAGCGACCATTCCGGTACCTGCGTCGCCTTCCGGCGGGCAGAACGGTATGCCGGCTTTGATGTCGCCGTCCGGATCAAGCAGCTGCGCGCCTTCCTGTGTCAGATAGCCCGCATTGTCACCGGCGGTGAGTATCTTCGGGAAAATATCTGCTATGGTGTAGGGCAGTCCGTTCTTGCTGAGAAGCTTGTTGAATTTCTTCTCCATCTCCTCATCGAATCTCATCGTGGATGAGTCTATCGGGAACATTCCCGAAGCATCTCCGAGGCCGAGGACCTTCTTGCCCGTAAGTTTCCAGTGAACATAACCGGCGGGGGTCGTCATGAACTTGATCTCGTCCAGACGATCTTCCTTGTTCAGAATCGCCTGATACAGATGCGATACGCTCCATCTCTGGGGGATATTGAAGTTGAACAGTTTCGTAAGCTCTTCAGCGGCCGGCCCTGTTGTGGTGTTCCTCCATGTCCTGAACGGAGCGACTAGCTCATCGTTTCCGTCAAACGCGAGATAGCCGTGCATCATCGCGGATACGCCTATCGATGTGATGTTCTTGAGATCCTGTCCATACTGTTCCTTGAAATCCCTCTTGAGATCACGGAACGCATCCTGCATTCCTTCCCAGAAGTCTTCAAGATGATATGTCCAGTAACCGCCTTCAAAGCGGTTCTCCCATTCATGGGAGCCGCTTGCTACGGGTTCCTGGTTGTCGTCGATCAATACAGCTTTAATACGAGTCGAACCGAATTCGACGCCCATATACAGCCTTTCAAATGTCTTTTCCGTTTCTATTCACCCCGTCTTCCAGTACAAATAATTTGTATTTAATTGTGCCTAAAAACAAAATTTCAGCCGAAAAAAACTCTTCCGACCTGCTCAAATCATAGCAATTTGACTGTCATATTGCAACGAAAAATAGACTTTACGGCGTCAATTTCGGCTATTTCAACAATACAACTTTTATTGTATTGTTGAATACGACATTATATATTTATGCCTCGTTTAAACAGTCGGTGATGTATCACTATTTGTACTTTTTTGCTCTACGAACAGTACTTGTTTTTAATAACAAATAACGTTAGTATATAACCAATTCGTCTATATTTCTGAAGCGATTGGAGCACGTAAAATGGCCCGTAACCCCAAGTATATGCAGGTTGCACAGGACCTCAAGGAGAAGCTTGCAGGCTATTCTTTCAACCAGAAGCTGCCAACTGAAGCAGAGCTGGTGCAGATGTACAATGTGAGCAGACAGACAGTACGTGTATGTCTGGACATCCTTCGGGAAGAGAATCTGATCAGGAGCCTTCAGGGAAGCGGATCCTACTATATCGGCAAGCAGTCATCTCATGAGAAGACGATGCGTGTCGGCGTTATCACTACATATATCAGCGACTATATCTTTCCGTCCATCCTCCGCGGTATCGAGGAGGCCCTTACTTCCAATTCATACTCTCTGATGCTCAATGCCACGAATAACAGCGTTTCTACCGAGAGCCAGATCCTGCTTTCTCTCAGCGAGAGATCAATAGACGGTCTTATCGTTGAAGGGACCAAGACAGCTCTGCCGAATCCCAACTCATCCTTCTACTACAAGCTTGCCGGCGCGGGCATACCCGTGGTCTTTATTCATGGATACTACAGCAACCTCAGGCATGACAACATCATCCACGTAGTGACCGATGACTACCGTGGGGGGTGCCTTGTGACCGAGCGCCTGGCTGACGCAGGGCATTCATCCATCGGAAGCCTCTTCAAGAGCGATGATATCCAGGGAATAAACAGGTATTCAGGATACATTGATACTCTTGCGAACAGGGGGATCAGTCTGGACGACAGCAATGTCATGTGGTTCACGACTGAATCCGGAAACACTATCATAAGTGAAACAAACCCCAATCTCATCAAGATGATCAACAGCTGTACCGCTGTGGTATGCTACAACGATGATACTGCGGTCAAACTTTCCGGCATTCTTAACAGTGTACCGAATACTGTCCGTTCCATCGTCAGTTTCGACAACTGCCTTCGCCCCGATCTGAAAGGCGTCGATTTCTTCTCTTTGGAACACCCAAAAGGCGAACTCGGTGTTACTGCGGTCCGCAAGCTGCTGAGCATGATAAACGGCACCAAAGAGCAGTCCGTCGCACTCGACTGGAAACTGTCAGTTTCAGCAGACTGACAGGACTGCACGCTGTATACCACCAGGCTGCTCTGCAGCCTTTTTTGTTGTGTATCTTTTGTTTTATACTATAAATAATGTTTATGTTTTCTCATGCCTCTATTTATCTTGACTGAAAGGATGTACATACCATGAGTATGATGCGCATCAATTACCGCAGCGAGACTTTGGGCCGCTATGTGGACGTCACGGTCGTATACCCTACTGACAGACTCACTATCCACGAAGCAGGCGACAGAGTTGTCGCGAACCCAGCTGATGTCAAAAGATTGTCTCCCTATGTTCCCGGAATGAAGTTCCAGACTATCTATCTCATGCACGGCGGCGGAGATGACGACACCCTGACCTACCGCTACACCAACGCGGAACGGTTCGCTCAGGACCACTACGTGATGCTGGTCACGCCTAATATCGTAAACAGTTTCGGTGTAGATGCGGCATACGGCGTAAAATACCAGACATTCCTGTCTGAAGAACTGCCGCTGTTCGTACAGACGCTGTTTGCTTCCTCCCCGAAGCGCGAGGACAACTTTATCATGGGCTACGCGATGGGAGGCAACGTTGCGCTCGGCACCGCACTGTTGCATCCCGAGCTGTTCCAGACCTGCGTAGACATGTCCGGCGGCATAGGTATGACCCTTGATACCGAGGCTCTTAAGAAGGAGCTGGACACCGAGCACTTCAGGAACGGCATCTACCGCACAACTTTCGGAGCACCTGAGGATCAGGACACTGCACCGCACAATCTTTACAATGCCGTAAAGAAGAACATCGAGGAAGGAAAACAACTAACCGATCTGCATATAGTATGCGGAAGCAACGAATTCATCAGGAAGCGCGTTGAGAACGACGTGAGGATCCTTGGCTAGCTCGGATACCCCGTCAACTACATCGTTGCTGACGGGTATGACCATCAGTTCCCGCTCTGGGAGGCATATATCCCCTACGCTATGGACAATCTTCTTCCTCTTAAGAACGCTCCGATCTATCCGTGAAGTATCACTTTCAATCCCAAAGCCCTGTGCTCTTTGCGCAGGGCTTTCTTCAAATAGTGTCAGCGTTTTCTTTTTCGCTCATCAGAGAAAACTGCAATATAAAAAAGAGGAAGTGCTAAACACACTTCCTCCCGATTTGTATTCAGTTATGCTCTCAGTTGATCTTGATCTTCTCCCATAGCGCGTTGATGTAGTCGAGCATTTCAGCTGACATATTCCTGTACGCATACTTATTGTATTGTTCCGCGAAGTTGTCGATCGGCGGATAGAGGATATCGATGGTCTCCTCTCCGAGTTCCTCCAGATACTCCTCATCCGTGTAAACGACCTTGTTCGGAGAAGCATAATACGTATACTCGGCATTTGCGACCGCGGCGTCCCTCTCCAGCATAAAGTTGATGAAGCACTCCGCAAGTTCCTTATTCTGGGTCCCCTTGAGGATGACCATGGCGTCGACATAGTAGTTGGTGGGTTCCGGGTAGTAGAAGCACAGATCGACGTCATCCGCCTGGGCATCAAGCATAGTGAAATAGTCCCCGGCGTAATAGGCCCCGACTGCCGCTTCACCGGCTTCCATCATGTTGTATATCTCGTCCATCACGTAACTGTACACCAGGGGATACTGCGCCTTGAGCTCCTCAGCTGCCTTGTCCCAGTCAGCCTTGTCCGTGCTGTTGACATCAAGCCCAAGCTTGTACATCGCGGTACCAAATGCGTCCCTGGAGTTATTGAACTGGACGATGCTCCCGGAGTACTTCGGATTCCAGAGGATATCCCATCCATCAGCATCTGCCTCGTCCACGACATTGGCGTTGTAGATGATGCCTACGATACCGTATGTGTAAGGCACAGAGTACTGGTCCTGAGGATCGTAGTACAGGCCCTTGAAATTGCTGTCGATGTTCGAGTAGTTGGGGATGTTGGAGAAGTCGATTTTCTCGAGCATGCCCTCCTTTATCATCCTCTCGATCATATAGTCTGACGGGAAGGCGATGTCATAGCTGACAGCACCGGCAGCGAGCTTAGAATACATGTCCTCGTTTGAAGTGTATGTGTCATAGATGACACGTACCTTCTGACCGTATTCAGCTTTATACCACTTTTCGAACTCCCTGATCGTGTAGTAGCTTCCTTCTGCGCCTTCAGAGATATACTCGCCCCAGTTATACACCTTGAGAGTGAGCGTCTCCCCACCGCAGCTTGTGAGCATCAGGCAGAGAAAGACGCAGATGAGCGCGATAGATACGATCTTCTTCATTTTTTTGCAGCCTTTCTGTTGTTGCGTTTTATCTTTCTTTTCTCGCTGGCATCCTCATCCGAGAAATTGCTGATCAGCAGCATCGTGAGGATCACGAAGAATATGATCGTTGCCAGCGCGTACATCTTTGGCGTGACCGTCTTCTTGGTCATGTTGTATATCCTTACGGGAAGTGTCTGGAATCCCGCTCCGGATGTGAAGTAACTGATGACGAAATCGTCAAGGCTCATGGTGAACGCCATGATCGCCCCCGTGATCACCCCTGGCATTATCTCGGGGATAGTGACCTTGAAGAAAGCTCTCGTGGGGGTGCATCCCAGATCCTGGGCGGCTTCCGGAAGACTGGGGTCCATCTGCCTGAGCTTCGGGAGGACCTGCAGTATCACATAGGGAAGGCAGAACGTGACGTGAGACAAAAGCATCGTTGTGAAGCTCAGTGAATCGGACCTTCCGAACATTCTCCCGAAGAAAACGAACATGAGCATCAGAGAAATGCCCGTAATAATATCGGGGTTAGTCATCGGAATATCAGTCACCGTGTTGATGGCGCTCTTGATCCATTTACTGCGGAGCCGATTGATCCCGACCGCCGCTGCGGTCCCCATGACAGTGCTTATAACGGTAGCTGATACTGCCAATATCAGGGTGTTCCTGACGCTCTCCAGCGTGGCGTCGTCATGGATCAGTTCGCTGTACCACCTGAACGAGAAACCGGAAAAAACCGAGAGGCTCTTGGCGTCGTTGAACGAGAACACTATGAGGATCGCGATAGGGGCAAAAAGGAATATGAACACCAGCGCGGTGAAGATCCTGGAAGCAGTCTTCATACTTCTTCACCTCCGTAAGCCATATCATTCGTGAATTTCTTTATCAGAGCCATCATCGCGATCAGGATGATCATGAGGATGAATGCCATTGCGGCCGCAAAATGCAGGTTATTGGCCACATACTGACCTTCTATGGCGTCGCCTATCAGGAAGAACTTCCCGTTGCCGAGCTTCTGTGAGATGTAGAAGGTGCTGACCGAAGGTATCAACACCATGTTGATGCCGCTCAGCACTCCCGGCATGCTCAGCGGGAAGATGACTCTTCTGAGCACTCCGAAGTTGTTGCATCCGAGGTCCCTTGCGGCTTCTATCAGCCTGACATCCAGCTTAGCCATTACTGAATAGATCGGAAGGACCATGTACGGAAGATAATCGTACACCATTCCTATGACGACTGCGCCTTCGGTACCGATGATATGTATCTTCTCAAGTCCGATCCTGGTCAGGAACCCATTCAGCAGTCCTGTGTCCTGCAGGATGGTCATCCATGCATATGTCCTGATAAGGAAGTTCATCCACATCGGTATCATTATCAAGGTCATCATTATCTTCTGATTTCTGTCGCTTGCCCTTGACATGATATAGGCAAGCGGATATCCGAGCACGAAGCAGATCACGGTGCTGATGACGGCGAGCTTCAGGCTGCGCCAGAAGATCAGCATATAGGTGCGCACCTCGGTGTCACCGACCTGGCTCCTGTCATTGAAGAACCTGAGCAGATTGTCGAAAGTGAACGAGAATGAATTGTCAGTGAACGCGTAGTACGCGACGAAGATCAGCGGCACGACTATGAATACTGCCGCCCACAGCGTGTAGGGACCGAGAAGGCCCCACACGGGCTTTCCCTTAGTCTTCATCATCCACCCCCGCGCTCTCGAACTCCTCAAGCTCGCCCAGCTCGATCTCGCTGAGCTCCTCGGCCTCGTCGGAATAGGTTGAGTAGTCTCCGAACATTCCGGAGTACTCGCTCTTCTTCATGATCTGGATCGCGTCGGGTTCGATGCTGAGCCCGATGTGCTCATCCACATCAACGAAATCCGTGGTCTGGATCATCCATTTGAAACCGCCGATATCCACTATGATCTCATAGTGCACTCCCATGAACGTGACCGATGTGACGACTCCTCTGAGCATGCCGTCTTCTTCCCTGACTATGTCTACGTCTTCCGGCCTGACCACTACGTCCACCGCCTCTCCGCGTTCGAACCCCTTGTCCACGCACTCAAAAGTGTGGCCGGAAAATTTAACCTTGAAGTCCTCCAGCATTATCCCGTCGACTATGTTGCTCTCTCCGATGAAGTCGGCGACGAAGGCGTTCTGCGGCTCGTTATATACATCTGTAGGCGTTCCGATCTGCTGAATACGCCCGTCGCTCATCACAACGACGGTATCCGACATCGTCAGAGCCTCTTCCTGGTCGTGCGTCACAAAGATGAACGTGATCCCGGTTGCCTTCTGGATCTTTTTGAGCTCCTGCTGCATATCCTTGCGCAGCTTGAGGTCAAGAGCTCCGAGAGGCTCATCAAGAAGAAGCACCTTGGGTCTGGCGATCAGCGCCCTTGCGATGGCCACGCGCTGCTGCTGTCCGCCGGAAAGGCTCGTTACCTTGCGGTGGGCGAAATTCGACAGCATGACCAGCGAGAGCATCTCGGTGACCTGCCTGTCAACCTCGTCCTTGGCGACCTTGCGCTCTCTGAGGGAGAAAGCCACGTTCTCGTATACGTCGAGATGCGGGAACAGCGCGTATCTCTGGAAAACGGTGTTCACGTTCCTTTTGTGAGCGGGAACATCGTTGATCCTCTCGCCCATGAACAGGACATCGCCTTCATCAGGCTGCTCGAAGCCGCCGATGATCCTCAGCGTCGTGGTCTTTCCGCATCCGGAAGGGCCGAGCAGAGTCAGAAACTCGTTGTCATAGATGTCCAGACTGATGTTATCCAGCACCTTTTCCCCGTCAAAAGATTTGCTGATGTTCTTGAGCTCAATGATCTTCTTCATGCGTCTTTCTCCAGAATATAATAATTACATTTTTATATAAATAAAGGTGACATGCCATTGAGCATATCACCTGTGACGGTCGGTACATGATGCACTCCCTTTTCGGACCGGGAGTACTATGTCCGTATTGGTTTCAAGAGTCTGATAGCAAAGATGAACTTTAACTACTCTTATTGACCATTTCACAAGTTTTATGCCCTGCCAGGCACCGGTTATAAAGTAACCAACTCTGAAACTGAGCTTTTAACTCAATCAATAAGGCAACAAAAGTTGCCGACCGCTCTGAGCGGTATCGATTCGGCATTCGACCCGGCTGTCCGTATGGCCTCAGCCTTCCGGCGGAAGGCGGTCAAATTATCCTGCTTCGGAAAATGCCTCTCACAGCATATAGACTCTTCCCAAGTCAGACGACTTTATTCTACTCCCAGCTCGATACACGTGTCAATCTGACACGCCCCTGAATGAAGGTATTTTCACCAAAAAAGCCGGTATATTTTCTGCATTTGGCACAATCTTTTTCCCTGTTCGCGCAGACCTGAGGGCGGTAAAATTAAGAAAAAACAAGGAGGAGATACAAACACATGGCAACTCTTCAGATGAATATCCTGTCCATGAAGCTGGGAATGCAGAGCAACTTCACTGTGATCCTTCCGAGTTTCAGACCAGGTGTGGATGCCGGCAAGGAACTGAGTGAGCTCTATCCCAGGGATGTCAGATTCAGGACTCTCTGGCTTCTCCCGTCAGAATACGGCGATGATATAGAGGAGCTCCACTATACTTCCATCCAGCGCTATGCCGACGAGACCGGCATCGCTGTCGTGATGCCTGCGCCTCTCAACAGGATGTACTCAAACGATCCCACGAACCAGAAGTTCATAGACTACATCACGGAGGAACTCTGGAGCCTCGGTCACGGAACCTTCGCGCTGTCCTACAGAAGAGAAGACAACTATATAGGCGGTTTCTCACTCGGTGCCTACGGCGCGCTCAAGGCAGCGCTGCGCAACACCGACAAATACAGCAAGGTGTTCATGATCGGCGGAGTTTTTGAGGAAGGCATCAAAGACGGTTACTTCAGGGATATCAATGCCCGGATCGCTGAACAGGGACTCATCCCCCACCTCCCGCTGGATGACGCTCTGCCCGGAGACGAGGAACTGATCGTTCCGGAAGGCGCCGATCTGCCGGAGGTCGCAGTCTACTATGCCTCCGAAGATTCTCTCTCCGATTACGCAAGGCGCGCCGTGACCAACCTCAAGGCCGCCGGATTCGAAGTGCAGAGTAAAGAGTACCCGGGAAAAGACGACTGGGATTTCCGCGACACCGCTCTCAAAGCCGCTGTAAAAGAATTCATAGGTTGAGGAGGTAACGATCATGCCGGTAATGAGACTTAATTTCATATCCAAGGAACTCGGAATGGCCACGAACGTGACCGCCATAATGCCGGGATTCGACCAGAACTTCGATGTCGGTAGGTCTGTCAGCGAGATCTATGAGCCCGACCGCAAGTTCCCAGTACTCTGGCTCCTTCACGGAGGCAGCGGAGACGACGCCGACTACCTCAACTGGACAAACATCGCGAGATATGCCGTGGAATACGACTGCGCGATCATCTGCCCCGCAAACTACAACGCCGCCTACTCGGATTTTCCCCGAGGCGCAAAATACTATAAATACATCACGGAAGAGCTCCGCGAGTTCATCTTCTCCAGATTCCCGCACCTCTCAGACAAAAGAGAGGACAACTTCATCGGCGGCCTTTCCATGGGAAGCGGCGGCGCCATGAAGATCGCCATGGACAAGTGCGAGCAGTATTCCTATGCGCTCATCATGTCAGGTGGAATAGCGCCGAAAGGCGTGATGCCTTCCGGACACAGCGCCTTCCGAGAGAGGATCATCGCAGCAGGCTGGCCTATGCCGAAACAGCCCAGGGATATCGAAAGGCCCGATGTCGAGGAGATCGCCAAGCGCAACATCGCAGAAGGCAAGAAAGTCCCCACCTTCATTCTCTGCTGCGGAGAGAGCGACGCCATCGCATACACCTCCCACATGAACGCGAGGAAAGTCCTTCCCGAATGGGGATATGAGACCATCAACTTCTCGCTTCCCGGCTATAATCATGAGTGGGATTTCTGGGAGATCTGCTTCAGGCATGTCTTTGCCGAATGGCTCCCGACAAAACAAAAAACAAAGACGGAAGGCACAGCAGCCGCTTGGGCGCCCAGAGATCCGTCCAAGGACGAATAATAGTTAAATTGAACAAAGTGGCAGACCACATCAGCGGTCTGCCACTTTGTTCTTGGTCTTTTTTCTGTCAGCTCAGCTCGATGCGCTTAGCAGCGGGAGCCTCCGCTTCCTTTTTGGGGAGATGCAGGGTAAGCACTCCGTTGGTATAGTCTCCGGTGATGCCGTCCTGGTCGATCTCGCTAACGTCGAAGCTTCTCCTGTAACTTCCGAATCTGCGCTCGCGTCTGACGTATCCGTCACGATTCTCTTCGTTCTCCTCTTTGCGCTCAGCGGAAACAGTCAGCATGTCACCTTCGACATCCACATGGATATCTTCTTTTTCGAAACCCGGGAGATCAGCCTGAAGCTTGTACCCGCCGTCTTCCTCGATGATATCGGTCCTGAATCCGAAAGTCGCAGCAGAGGGAGCAAAGAACCTGCGCTCCATCTCTTCCATATCCCTGAAGGGATCGAAACCGAGCAGATTGTTGTAACGTCTTGTAGTAAGTCCAAACATTTCTATATCCTCCATATGTTTTTCTTTTCACTTAGCGATTTGTATCTTCTGTCTATATTCAAGCCGTTCTATCCGGCTGCACTGTTATTATCTCCCGTACCTGTGAACGGAAGATTCACAAACTGTGAACGCAGTGTAAATAGTTAGCACTCTTGATATATGAGTGCTAACTATTCGATCCTTAAACGCTGCAAATTCCGCTACACAAATCTCCGAAGTGATGTTAGAATTGTTAGGCAATGGAGGTCATATCAATGTTTACAAAAGAAGTAATGATACTATGTCTCAAGATATTCTTCTCAAGGATCCTGGATGTTTCGCTCGGCACTCTGTGCACCATTTTCACCGTTAAGGGCAAGAACAAGACCGCTTCACTTATCGGGTTCGTCCAGATAATGATCTGGTTCCTTGCCGTACGCACCGCTTTCAAC
>JAFZZV010000117.1 GCA_017828855.1 Oscillospiraceae bacterium
AGTCGAGGACTGCTGCCTGTCTCTCCTTCCTTCTCCGTCGCTCTTTCTCCCTTCGCGGCTGCGGTTCTTGCGATCCTGTGACGCGCCTTCGAGAGTGATGATGACTTTCCTGTACGGTTCGGAGCCTATTGAATGCGAATCCACTCCGTCTATCTTCTGAACGGCCGCATGAACTATCCTGCGCTCATACGGGTTCATGGGTTCCAGGGTCTGGCTCCTTCTGTTCTTCTTGACCTTAGCTGCCATCTTGGCTGCCAGTTCACGGAGAGATTCCTCGCGGCGGGCGCGGTATCCCTCTATATCGAGAGTGATACGGCAGTATTCCCCGTCCTCCCTTGACGACGCCACCGTGCACAGATACTGCAGCGCGTCCATTGTGTCACCGCGCCTTCCGATCAGGACAGGCGCATCTTTTCCGTTGAGGAGTATCCTGATGCCCCTCTCCGTCTTGGCGAAGGAATATGTGATATCCTTCAGGCCCATTACGGCAGCTATCTCCTTGAGATACGCGAGTGCATACACTGCGCGGGCGGGGAGATCCTTCTCCTCTACCGGCTCCAGGACTTCTTCCGGTCCGTCGTCTTCCGGCATCGGGATCTCGTTCTCCCGTGCTGCAGTTTCCTCCGGCTTGTTTTCCTTGGCTTTGTTCTCCTCTTTCTTGCCGTTCCCGCGGTTCTTGTTTTTCTTCTTCTTGTTCTTGCCGTTCCCGGGTTCCTTGGCCGTTTCCTGTTCCCCTGCGGGCTTGTCCTTCTTCTCTTCCTTCTTTTCGGGTTCCGCGGCCTGTTCCTGGGCACGGGGCTCCGCGGTCGCTTTCTGATTCTTGTTCTTCTGGTTCTTGTTCTTCTGGTTCTTCTGTTCCCTTGAGCCCTTCTCTGCGTTTCCGTTCTTTCTTCCGTCATCAGAGCCGTAATCCTTGAACAGATCACTTAAGGAAAACTCCTCTTCCTTAACTCTGACGGTTATTTTGGCAGGTTTGGACCAGAACAGTACTTTCTGGGGCATTTCGATGATCTGGTAAGTCACTTCATCGCGGGTCACGCCCAGTTCCCGGCAGGCAAGTTCCAGAGCTTCTTCAACTGTCTTGCCCGTCATTACGATCTCAGACATTAGCAATACCTCTCTTATTCATCGCCGTACCGCTCTCTGTCTATTTCCCTGGCGCGCTGCAGCCGGATCCTGTCAGCTTCCGATGCCGACACTTCCTTCTCCTTTACTTCACCCGTCGTTTTGTCCATGACGGGGACCTTCTTCCTTGCGTTCTTCTCCTTCTTCTTCTGCTTGATCTTCTCCAGAAGATCCGCCTTAAGCTTCTCGGGGTCGTATAGTTTGTTCAGGATAACATTCTGCACGAGTGTCAGAAGGTTTGAGAAGCCCCAATAGAGACTGAATCCCAGCGGATACATAAAAGAAAACACCGCGAACAGGATGCTTGTGGAGATGACGGTAGTGCGCATCTGTCCTGCCGCGTTTCCGCCCATGGATCCGGAGCTTCTCAGCATAAAGATGGTGGAAATGAGCTGGGTTACAATAGAAAAAAGCGGTATCAACAGAGCCAGCGAGATCGCCAGCTCAGGCTTGTTATACAGATTGATGCTTCCGATGCTCATGTCGAGGTCCCTGACCTTGGCGAGTTCGTCGCCATACGTCGTTACGAGATCGGAAAACGCTGAGAAATTGCTCTTGACCTGACCTATGATATAAGTCTCGATCATGCGGTCCTTTGCATTGACCGTCGTCCCGGCGGCAGCAAGCAGCTCGAGCGTTCTCTCGGAAAGAAGAGAGATCAGTGTCTTCGGAAGTGTGAGCATATAAGTCAAAGGCTTATAGATGACCTCGACCAACCCGAACATTATGATGAGGTTGATGGCCATCGGTGCACACCCTGCGGTGGGATTATAGCCGTAGTCCATCTGGAGGCGGCTGAGCTCCTCATTGAGTTTGTTCTGGTCGTTCCTGTATCTTGTCCGGAGATCCTCGATCATAGGGTTGAACGCAGACATCGTCGCTGTGGCCTTGTGCTGCTTTACGCTTATCGGGAACATCAGTATCTTTGTGATAAGCGTGAAGAGGAAAAGGGCGGCAACATATGAAAGAGGCAGGTGAAGAATTTCGGTTACCAGCCAGTAACAGCCCTTCATAATGAAGCCGAGCGGATATGCAACTATTCCGCTAATTAGTGACATCTTATATCCTCCAGAAGGTAATGATCATTTTATTTGTGATTTTTCTTTCTTCTGAGGGACGGGGTCGTAGCCCCACCCTCCGAAAGGATTACATCTAGCTATACGACGAATCCCCAGCCACGTGCCCTTCAATGGGCCGTGGATGCGGATCGCTTCAATCATATACTCGCTGCATGTCGGTATGAACCTGCAGTTCTTTCCGATGAGCGGCGAAAGAAATCTCTGGTAGATCTTAACTGTTCCTATCAGTATCCTGCTCAGCATTCTATCACTCCCGCAGAGGAAAGATGCTCTCTGAGGTCTTCTTTTATCTCATTGCCTGACACTTTACAGGACAGATGCCGGCAGACGACGACGATGTCGTAATTACCGGCCGTGTTTCTGAGCAGCTCGGTCGCAGCAGCCTTTACTACGCGTCTTGCCCTGTTCCTGTCTACCGCGCAGCCAACCTTTTTCCCGGCTGTGATCCCTATCCGGAGCCCCCCGCTCTTTTTCTTCACGATATATGTGACTATAAGAGGGGAAACATAGTTGATCCTGCTCTTGTATGCCCTGAGAAACAGATAATTCCTGTTTATGGTCTCAAGTTTCATGTGAAAACAAGCGCGTTGAAATCAGCATAATAATAAAGCCAGCCTTTCAGGTTGGCTTTCTTTTTTTACGCAGTCAAGCGGGCCCTGCCGCGCGCACGGCGTCGCGCCAATACCTTGCGGCCGTTGGATGTGGACATCCTTTTGCGGAATCCATGTACGACCTTGCGGGCGCGTTTCTTGGGATGATATGTGGGTCTCATAGGAAATTCTCCTTCTAATATACCTTGCAAAGAAAGAGTATATCTAAAGGTTTTTTCATTGTCAAGAAGAATCACTTCTTCATACAGAGCCTCCATTATCTGTCCGGCAGTTTCAATAAACAGCCCGTTTTTTCGATTCAGGCAAAAAACCGCCTTAATAAGCCCTCATGCCATTTTTGTGCTCTTTAACGAAAAACACACTCATCTGATTCTGACGGATTTTTTGTGCCTCTGAAAGATTTCTCCGTGTTGAAAGGTATCTGTGCGAGTGATAAAATATAAGTGTATTAATATTGTATTTTATTATATATTGCATGAGGATCAGCAAATGGAGTCTTTTTCCCAATGTCTTGAAGCAGTAAAGGAATACTGCAGGGAATACATACCCGATGCGGCATACAACCTCTGGATCAAGGGGATAGAAGCCGTGTCTTTCTCCGTTGACAGCGCTGTTGTATCGGTCTCTTCAGACTTCATCCGCCAGACTGTGGAAAGCAGATACCTTTCTCTGATCCGGCAGGGTTTTGAAGCGGTGATGGGATATGACCTTGATATCTCCGTTGTCACTCGTGAGACTGAACAGCCGGTTCCGGAGACTGTTCCGGAGAAAAAACCGGAAACGGGAACATCATCATACACCTTCGAGAACTTCGTTATCGGACCCGATAACAGATTTGCTCACGCCGCTGCCGTTGCAGTAGCAGCCAACCCGTCAAATGCATACAATCCGCTTTTCATATACGGACCTTCGGGACTGGGAAAGACCCACCTTCTCATGGCGATCAAGAATCAGCTGTCGGAAACGCGTCCTGAACTGAATGTGCTTTACATCGGCGGAGATGCATTTACGAACGAGTTGATCGCAGCTATAGGTTCAGGATCCACTGAGCCTTTTCATGATAAATACCGCAATGTCGACGTCCTTCTGGTCGACGATGTCCAGTTTATCGGAGGAAAGGAATCCACTCAGGAAGAGTTCTTCCATACTTTCAACGCTCTTCACGAGGCACATAAACAGATAGTCCTTACATCAGACCGTCCCCCGAGAGAGATAAAGAGTCTGGAGGACAGACTCCGTACCCGCTTCGAGTGGGGCCTTCTTGCCGATGTCAAACCACCGGATATAGAGACCAGGATATCCATCCTGTACCGCAAAGCTGATGATATGAACATGACGCTCGCTCCCGAAGTCGCGGAATATATAGCGAAGCATCTCAAAAACGACGTCAGACAGCTTGAAGGGGCGGTTAAGAAGCTTTATGCATATTCACTGATAAACGGTTCGGATCCGAATCTCGACGCAGCTCATGACGCCATACAGGATATAGTCAATGAGCAGATGCCTTGGCCTGCGACAGTCGAAAAGATCATAGGCGAAGTTGCACGTACATTCAGCGTAACTGCCGAGGACATAAGATCCAGCAGGCAGAATTCCCAGATATCACAGGCAAGACAGGTATCTATGTACATCATCAGGGAAGTCACCGGAAACACTCTCGACAAGATCGGAAGTGAGTTCAATAGGAATCACGCGACAGTTGTATATGCGATAGACAAGGTCATAAGGCAGATGGAAGAAGACAAGAACCTCAGATCAATCATCGAAGACATAATAAAGAACTGTCAGCAGTGATCAACACTTATTCAACAATCAACACTGTTTTTTCAACAATGTTGACATCACCTATTGAAGGTCTTTTGAAATCATTCATTTTTTTGACAAAGACCTCACATCGTCCGTACTTCACAGATCGCTGGAAAAACAGGTAATTCCGAAGTCTTTGACAGATTGACGTCTACTACTGCTGATACTGAATAGATTTAAAATAAATAGAGTTCAGGAGATAAAAATGAAGATCATTTGCGACAGAAACGAGCTGCTTAACTCCATCATCGGTGTAGGAAGGGCAGTCAGTTCAAAATCACCTGTTCCCGCAATGGAGGGTATCCTTTTTCACTGCGAGGAAAACTCAGTAAAGCTTACTGCGTATGACCTGGAGCTCGGTATCATTACTTATACGCCGGCGGAAATATACGACACCGGAGACATAGTAATAAACGCCAGACTTCTCAGTGAGATACTGAGAAAGAGCGAAGGAGACACCGTACAGATCGAAACAGAGCCCAATCTCATGGTAAAGATCAACAGCGGCGTCACAAAGTATTCTTTTATGGGTCTTCCCTCCACTGACTTCCCTGAATTGCCCGTACCGGATACTGACTCGACCTTTGCCATTCCGGGACAGGATATACAGGACCTCATCTCAAAAACTATCTATGCTGTTTCTGTAAGCGATCAGAAACCGGTACACACCGGCAGCAAGTTCATTTTCGAAGACGGGACTCTTACGGTAGTGTCGGTAGACGGGCACAGACTTGCAGTTGCAAGGAAGCACGGTCTCGACTACGGAGAAGACCGTTCGTTCATAATCCCAGCAAAGACCCTGCAGGAAGTCAGCAGGCTGATAGGGGACAGCGAGGAAAACGTCAGAGTAGGAACTGCGAGGAGATATGCTGTTTTCAACCTTGTCGGTTATACCGTCGTTACAAGGCTTCTTGAAGGTGATTTTCTTGATTACAAGAAGAGCGTCCCTGTCTCTTACAGGACATCTGCAGTTGTGGATACCGATGAGCTGGCAAGCTCTGTGGAAAGGGCATCTCTGATCATC
>JAFZZV010000118.1 GCA_017828855.1 Oscillospiraceae bacterium
AAAACCACAAAGGAGGTTCCAAATGGACCAGAACAAACGCAAGGAGATCGCTCTTATGAAGTACGGTGCGATCGCTCCTCTCATCGCTGGCACGCAGACGGACTATGATTCCCTGCGGGCCTATTATAACGATGTGTCCGCAAAGGGAATTCTTGCCCCTGACGGCCAGATCCGCCACTATGCCCCTTCCACTATCAAAACCTGGCACCAGCAGTACAAAGCAGGAGGCTTCGACAGCCTGCTGCCATCCGGACGCTCAGACTCCGGCGTCAGCAGGAAGATCGACGCGGACCTGGAAGAGGAGATACGCTACATGAAGACAAATTTCCCCAGACTGCCGGCCGCAGAGATCTACAGACAGCTCAGGGACAAAGGATCTATCAGCAGATCTCAGATATCCGAATCCACGGTCCTGCGCTTTATCAATCAGATGAAAGTCGATGAGCGTCTGACCAGCAACCAGGACATGAGACGTTACGAAAGGCCCCACATCAATGAAGTATGGTGCGGGGATTCGACCACAGGGCTTTATCTCAAGACCGAAGACGGAAAAAAGCACAGGGTCTACATCATTGCTCTGATCGATGACGCCAGCCGCTTCATCACAGGTATCGATGTATTCTTCGCAGATACCTTCGTCAACCTCATGTCCGTCATGAAGTCCGCGGTCTCAAAGTATGGTAAACCGGCTGTTTTCAACTTCGACAACGGCTCCGCCTACAAAAACCATCAGATGGAGCTGCTCGCGGCCAGGCTCGGGACTACGCTGCATTACTGCCAGCCGTATGCCCCGGCACAGAAAGCGAAGGTAGAGCGCTGGTTTCTTACCATGAAGAATAACTGGATGGCATCCCTTGACATGAGGGATTATCACACCCTTGATGAACTGCGCGGTTCTCTTTTAGCCTATGTGAACAGGTACAACACTACGCCGCATTCATCCCTGTCGGGCCAGACGCCCAGAGACCGTTTCTTCTCAGAGCCCGAGCTCATAAAACGCATTCCGGAGGATACGATCAATAAATCCTTCCTCCTCGAGGTTGAACGCCGGGTATCCGTGGATTGCGTGATCGTGATCGACAAGGTGGAGTATGAAGTCGACTGCCGTTTCGCGAAACAGCGTATCACCCTGCGGTATTCACCGGACATGAGCGAGATTTACGTAGTGGAAGCGGATGATTCTCTTACTCCCATACATCTGCTCAACAAGCAGGAGAATTCAAAGATTAAACGTGAGAAAGTACGTCTCACAGGAGGTGAAGCATGACAAAGACTGTTTCAAGGCATGATTTTTACACCACCCTGCTGGAAGCAGTGACCGAATGCTGCGACAGCCGGTTTGAAGCGGCAGGATGTATAGATGACATCGATAGTAACTGCGAAGATATGGCATGCGATACAAAAGAAATGGTGGACAAACTGGATTCCATATGTGCTCTTTTGAGCGATATCGATTATTCTCTGGACAAGCTTCTGGGAAAGGTGAATACCGAAGAGGCGTCTTCGTCGGACGCAGGGCTTCCGTTCTGACAGGAGGATGCCGCGGATGGAACTGACAGCACGTTACGGAATGGAGTACAACCCATTTCTTAAGAACTCAAAAGAGATCCTTTACGTCGGGAGCGAGTACAGGGAAACCCTTGTCCGTCTTGAGTATCTCGAGAAGACAAAGGGCTTCGGTCTTCTGACCGGAGCCCCGGGAAGGGGCAAAACCACGATCGTAAGGAACTGGTCGAAGGGTCTCAATAAGTCAATGTATCATGTGGTGTACACCTGTCTGTCCACACTGACCGTGAACGAATTCTACCGGGAGCTTGCCGGAAAGCTCGGGGCACAGCCCGCATACAGGAAGCATGAGAACTTCCACGCGATCCAGGATGAGATAGAGAGGCTTTCGGTGGGACAGAAGAAGACTCCGGTGATAATCATCGATGAGGCCAACTACATCAGCACAGGGGTCCTTAACGACCTGAAGATCCTCTTCAACTTCGAGATGGACTCCCGGGACAGGGCTATCGTCCTGCTTGTGGGACTTCCGCAGATCAACAATACCCTGAACCTGGCGATACATGAGCCGCTAAGACAGAGGATCATCATGAACTATGATCTTGACGGTTTCAGCAAGGAGGAAGGACGGGAGTACATAAGGACAAAGCTTGAAGGCGCCGGATGCCGGCAAACCGTTTTTGAGGATAATGCCATCGAGGCGATCCTCAATGCGGCGGAAGGCACCGCTCGAATGATCAGCAAGCTGTGCAACGCTTCCCTGATGATAGGTCATATCCAGGGAGCGGAGACGATCACATCCGACATAGTAATGCAGGCTATAAATGACAGTGTAATCGGATAGCATGCGCTTTGCCGGTATGGAGGACAGTGCAACGCTGGGGAGCGACATGAGCGCCATATCGGATTTGCGGGGGGCAGTATGAAGACAGACATACTGCCTTTTTTACTGCCTCCGTGGAAACGAAAGCGATAAACCCCGGGGTACGGGGCAGAGCCCCGGATAGAATAATGTGACTGACGTCAGGGAACGTATAAAACAATCTGAAGGAACAGGATAGAATAAAGTGAAGGAAGATGTTTGAATTACCCTATTTGAGAGTATTTAATGTGATGCTGGAAGGTTGGCTGTATTTGCCGGATAACACCTTTCGATCCATTCCGTTACCGTGTGCATGACCCTCGTTGCTGCTGCCCTGCTCTTTACCGCGATAACGCAATCATCTGCGTATCGGGTGAACCTGAG
>JAFZZV010000119.1 GCA_017828855.1 Oscillospiraceae bacterium
CGCACGGATCCTCCGGAAGTCTGTCTCGGGTATGCTGAACCTCTCCGCCAGATCGTCCGCCTCAGTGAATTCCTTGTATACCGGATACCCGCAGAGCATGTACGGATTGTCGGTGATCATCTCCGCGGCGTCGTAACCGAAAGCTTTGTACAGCTGAAGAGAATCACCGGTGCTGAGTCCCATGGCGCTCAGATTCCTTATGGTCTCCGTGAGCCCGAAGATCCTGGACACCTCCGAGCTTATCTCGGCGGCCTTTTTCCCCGAGAGCCCCTTTATGCCCGCAAGCTTCTCCGGTTCTCTCGCGAGGACCTCCAGCGTGCTGTCTCCGAACCTCTCCACCAGCCTTCTGGCTATGGTCTGGCCGATCCCCTGCACCGCGTGTCCCGACAGGAACCTGAGGATCGCTGCCGCTGATGTGGGCAGGGCTATCTCAAATCCCTCGCATTTGAACTGGCTGCCGTAGACAGGATGACTCACGAAATCGCCGTAGGCGACGATCTCCTCGCCCTCGGTGACGGAAGCCAGCTCGCCCACCACGGTCACCGGCTCGCCCTCGTAGTCTACCTCTATCACCGCGTAACCGGAATCGGGGCTTCTGTATATCACGTCCTCCACTGTCCCGCGGATGACGGTCTTTTCCTCCTGTCCCTCAGCCAATGCATCTTCCTCTTTCAGTTTAAAGTCACTATAAGTATATCACCTGCTCACGCGCGTATAAGAAGAACTGCCCGGGATCTCCCGGGCAGCCTCTGTTCTTATGCTTCTGTGCGGTCAGTCCATATCCCTGAGGATCGGCACTGTCGAGCTGTCGCTCACTACCTGCGGCAGTTCGCCGTTCCACTTCTGGATGTAGTAGTACTCGATCAGCTTGTCCGAGAAGGATGCGCTGAGCACTGCGTTGGACTCCGCCTCCATCTTTGCGACCTCGAGGTCGGATTCCGCCTTGAGGACTGCGCGCTTTGCCTCAGCCTCGGCTTCCAGCGTCAGCTGCTCCTGCTCGATGGCTGCCTTGAGTTTCTGCTGCTCCGCGACCTGCTTTGCCTCGACGGCGTCGGTGAAAGCGTCCGTGAAGTCGATATTCTCTATGGACACATTGATCACCTTGACGCCGAAGGATCTCATGTCGTCGGACAGCTCGTCCAGTATCCTTCCGGAGAGCACGTTCCTGTTGGCGACGAGGCTCTCTGCGGTGTACTGGGAGAAGCATGCCTTGGTGCACTCGAGGATCCTGGGGTAGACTATGTTCTCATAGTAGTTGCGGCCCACAGTCTTGTAGAGCTCCTGGGCGGTCTCCTTGTCTATGCTGTAGTTGACGCTCATGATCACGTCGACCTGCTGGATGTCGGATGAGAAGCACTCTGTTTCTATAGATGCTCTCTGGGTGCGGTTGTCCATCTTTACGATGCTGTACCAGGGAGCCACGAAGTGCAGTCCCGCTTCCAGCGTCTTGTCAGTGACCCTTCCGAAGACGGTCACCACTCCGGTATATCCGGTGGGTATCATAACTATGCATCCGCACAGCGCGAGAAGGATCCCGAGCGCTGCAAGAGCCTTGAGTTTGCCCTTCATGAGGATGAAGAGCACGACCGCGGCTGCGATGCCTGCTACAAAAAAGATCATCTTTCATTTCCTCCTTCTATATAAATCAGTTGCTGTTTGTATTGCTGCCGGTATTCTGATTGTAGATGTTTCTTGCGGCCTCGTCCGCATCCATGACGCAGTCGATGGCGAGCATCACGCATACCGCGAGCAGTTCGTTCCTGCTGTCCGGCACATCAAGCTCGAAGCAGTCCCCGAAGGACAGCCATCTCTTCCTGATCCCAGCGACCGCGACCACTCCGTTGTAGATCCTGTAATCGTGCTGCAGGAAGTTTCCCTCGACTCTCCAGCCGCATTCCCTGATCTCGTAAGACGGCTTGAGTATCGACAGCCTCTTGACTATCCTCGCCACCGGCCTTCCGCCGATATATATATCGTAGGTCGGAAGCAGCTTAATGAGTTTTTCCCTCAGCAGGGCCACTTCCCTTCCGCTTGCGTCATAGACGTGGAGCTTCTTACCGATGGTAAGGATCTCTCCCTTGACTGTGTAATGGGGCCTCCCGTGCTCATCCACGATGCTGAAGGCCGTCCTGAAGGAAAAGACCTTCTGTCTTGCGTACAGTCTCATCCTCTATCCTCCTCTCCTTTTTGCGGTGTGCCCGTGCGGGTCCCTCACCGTACATACAGTATAGTATCCGCTGACCATCAAATCGAGGGTCAGATGCTGCAAATAGCGTGCCCTATTGGGGTTTGTTCCGCGAATTAGAAAAGCTGCCGGACCGATGCCGGCAGCGTTGTCATAACAGTTGATCGATTGCTCTCAGGCGTTCTCTTCTGTCTTCTCCAGGATCTTCCTCAGAGGCAGGAACAGCAGGAACGTGATGAGCGCGTTGATGCCGCCTTTGAGCAGGTTGAAGGGCATGAAAACCGGAAGCAGCATTCCGGCCACCTGCTCCCTGGGCCATCCCTGATAGATCGGCACG
>JAFZZV010000120.1 GCA_017828855.1 Oscillospiraceae bacterium
CGGACCGGCGACCGAGTCAAGGCTCGCGACCAATGCCGGTTACAACAGGAGATACTGGAACGACGGCAACCTCGATGCGGTCGAGCAGCTGACAGAGATAGCGTCGGAAGCCGGCATGACCCTTCTGGAGTTCTCGCTCAACTGGCTGGCAGCTCACAGGGAGGTCGACAGCATCATCGTCGGAGCGAGCAAATATGATCATGTCGTTCAGAACATAGGGATAGTATCGGACACAAAGCCTATACCCGCGGAGCTGATGGACAGGTGCGACGAGGTATGGAAGCAGATCAAAGGCTCCTACTTCAATTATCACCAATAGTCGATAACGATACGAAAACTACAGATAGTATAACAGAGGCGCCGGAGCGTTGTTGAGGCATCCGGCGCTTTTATGCTACAATCAATAGGTTATCAATACATGATCGGGAAGGGAAATATGAGCAGTAACAGTCAAACCGCACACGAAGAGACAAAACTCTGGAACAAATCATATATCATGATCCTTGTTCTGAGCACATTCATCCACTCAGCGTCTTATATGGTCACGCCTTTCGTGACTAAATTCGCTCTCAGCTTAGGCGCCCCGCTCACCATCGCGACGACCATTGCGTCCCTGCTGTCCGTCGCAGCGCTCATCCTCCGTCCTTTCGCTGGACGCGCTAGCGACAAGTTCAACAGGAAGATCATCATCCTTATCGCAAACACGATCACAGCCTGCTGCATCCTTGCGATGTCAAGGGTCCAGACTGTCAATGCGCTCGTGATCATCAGATTCATACACGGGATAGCTTTCTCCTTCAACGGAGTCGCAATGATGGCGTTCAACTCGATGTTCATTCCCAGGGACCGTCTCGGAGAGGGTATGGGCTGGATGGCGCTCAGCACGATCGTATCGCAGTCGGTCGGACCTAATCTCGGGATGTTCATTGTGGACCGTTACGGCTATTCCGCGTCTTTCCTTGCAGCCGCAGGGATCACGGTGATAGGGGTCATCATCTTCTGCTTCATCCCCTACAGCAAGACGGAAAGAGTCGAGAGCAAGAAGTTCGATATCAACGATTTCATCATCGTGCGTCTGATCCCTTATGCGTTGATCCTGTGTCTGTTCAGCAGCGGGAACGGCCTTATCACCTCCATGCTGGTCGTGTTCGGCGAGCATAGGGGGATCGAGAATATCAGCATGTTCTTCACGGCATATTCGATCTTCATGTTCATGATCCGGCCTTTCTCCGGCAAGCTCGTGGACAGGAAGGGACTCCGCGTGGTCCTTTATCCGTCGCTCGTGATCGCATCCGCCGCCTTCTTTATACTGAGCGGGGCAAATACGCTCACGACGGTGATCATCGCAGGCATACTCAAAGCCATAGGACAGGGATCCGGCTCCCCCGCGATCCAGTCCACTTGCCTTAAGATGATCGGGAGAGAGAAAGCGGGAGTGGTCAGCAGCACCTGCTATATCGGAGCCGACGTGGGCAACGCCATCGCCCCGATAGTGGGAGGATACATAGCGGACAACTTCGGATATGAGACGATGTTCAGAGGCTATGCGGTCATCCTGCTGGTATTCGGGATGCTCATCTTCACACTGAAGTGGAAGTATGACTATAAGAAGTACGGCGTGATGTGCTGAAAAAACCGCATAAGAAAAAAGGCCCGAGCGATCGGGCTTTTATTGTGGGAAAAAACAGTTCAAAGATCAGGACTCACCGGGTTCGTATATCACGCTGTGGGTCATCCTGTCGAGCAGTTCCGCCATCTCATCGGCAGGGGTCCGGAAGCCGGACAGTATCCACTCCCTGATGACTGCGAGGCTCCCTACCAGAGCGAAATACAGCAGGTACTCCTTCTTGTCATCCGAAAGGTCTGTGCTGGTCAGATATGGCTTGACGGAGGAGACCACGTCTCGGGAGAAGCGCTGGATAAAGACTTCCGAATCCTTGAATGTCAGAAGAGTCCGGAAGTGAAGGGAGTTGAGCTGAACATATGACAGGAAGCCGGCTATGCATTCCAGACTGGTGCTGTTCCTGTCCGGGCCGGTGATCATGTTGCTGGCGACCGTAATGATGTCGTTCTCAGCTTCCAGAAGCAGCTGCTCCGTATCGTTATAATGAAGGTAGAAGGTCGTCCTGTTTACACCCGCCTCCTCGCACAGCTTCTTGACGGTTATGCGGTCGAACGGCAGGGTCTGCATAAGGGATATGAGGGCATCCTTCAGCAGTCGTTTTGTAAGTCTTACGCGTTGATTTTCCATATTGATACCGGTATTCGTCCAATCATTCACTTGTTGTCTGTTTCTACAGAAATAATAACCTTTTGAAAGCATTCAAGTCAATGATGCTGAAATGAGAATGCCGGTTTTTTAGCGTACGTTAACGGTATCAGCAGGAACGGTTCACTTAAAGAAAAGGTCCAGAATAATTGCAGAGAGGCGCCTCGGATCCTGTATTCCGTCGATGGCCCTCAGCGCCTTCCCGACCTTTGCCACGAAGGAATCGGAAAGACTGCCCTCTGTAAGTCTCTTGACCCACTCCAGGTCATAGACGGACCTGCCGCCCGAATAGACCTGCTCGAAGGCGCGGACAGAACTCTCTCCGATCGCGGCGACGATGCTTCCGGCGATGAATGCATTCACGACCGAGGCTGCGGCGCTTATCCCGGGTATGGACTTCAGCGCTGCGACTGCGGCTCTCGCGGTCATGCTGACCGTCCCGGCCTCCACGATGGAATCGACGAATCTGACAAGGCTGTCATCCCTAGCGATCCCGTAGATGCGGGAGATGGTGTTGATCTCCGCGACCTCCAGAGGCGTGAGGATGGCGGCGTCCGGGAACGGGACCGGAACGGCCCCGACGACTGCGGCGCCGGCAGTGGCAAGCGCGACCGAGCCGTGAGCGAACACGCGCTTCCTGTCAAGCTTGTATTTAAAGATGTCTCTCTCTGACGAGCGGATGCCCTCCGGAAGCAGATCGTTCGTTGCGTCTATCAGTTCGGTGACGCCTTCGGGCGGCGCGTATGCGTCGTCATTGAGCCTGTAGGTCATCGCTACAACGGGAATGATCCTTTTCAGGCTGCCGGAGAGCCTTTTGTGAGTGAGGAAAGCATCATGTACCATCATGATGTTCTCCCGTCTCTCGGGCACTGAATAGGATTTGGTGATGACTGCGATGACGGGGACAGACGGCCACATGGAAACGGCTTTTGCCATGACCTTGATGGTGTCGGGAAACAGTTTCCTGGAGGTTCCCTCGACGCAGCACCATATCACGCTGATCCTGGTGTCCTCTTTCCCGTCCTTTGCGCTGTCCCTTGACCATTTCCTGACAGAGCGGACCGCCTTTGCGGCCTTCCTGTAGGACGGCTCGAAGCCTACGGTGTCGATTATCCTGAACGGGATGCGGTCATTCTCATATATAGACAGCTCCCTGGTGGTCCCTGTGATGCCGTAACCGGTGACGGCGCAGTCTTCCCCCAGCACTGAATTGATGAGGGTAGACTTTCCTACTCCCGAGTTTCCTATTACGAGAACGTTTCCTTTTTCCATAGTCTGAGGTTCCGGTTGATGGTCAGCAGGCTGATGTCAGCCGAGAAGCGTCCTGCCGAGCTCATATGCCCTGCGCAGATCCTCGGGGAACGAGTCATCATGTACTGCCTTCTTGTGTGCGGGGTCAAATGCGGAACTTGAGTATTTGGAATAGTCGTCGAACTGAAGGGTATCCGTTGCGCACAGGACCGTGGTCGGACCTACCATCGAGCTGAACTTCTCCCTCTCATCCTCGATGAATCCCTCATAGAAAGATGAGGAAGGTACGTTCATGGTGTAGATCAGGGCGACCTTCAGGTGCAGGTCATATGCGACTGAACCGTCTGTGCTGTATGTGTGGCTTGGAAACCACAGCCTTTCGCAGAAGCTCCTGACCGTTCCAGGATCCGAACCGAAATAGACAGGAGATGACAGTATCAGCCCGTCAGACGAGAGTATCTCTTCCAGCACGGGCTTGAGGTCATCGGCA
>JAFZZV010000121.1 GCA_017828855.1 Oscillospiraceae bacterium
ATACAGAACGAACTGGCTTCGATGGGAAGGACGCCGTAACATGTTTATTCTTGTGACCGGTGCAAAAGGATTTGTTGGAAGGAACCTGTGCGAGAACCTAAAGAACATCAGGGACGGGAAGGACAGGACCCGCGGCGGACTGGTGATCGATGACGTGTTCGAATATGATATAGACTCGGATCCCACAGAGCTTGACCGGTACTGCGAATGTGCAGACTTTGTGTTCAATCTGGCCGGAGTGAACAGGCCTAAAGAGACAGACGAATTCATGGAGGGGAATTTCGGATTCGCGACCACTCTCCTGGACACTCTGAAAAGGTATGAGAACAGATGCCAGGTGATGCTGTCCAGTTCCATACAGGCATCCCTGAGCGGGCGTTTCGCCAAGAGCGAATACGGCCGTTCCAAGCAGGCCGGTGAGGAACTGTTCTTCCGCTACTCGGAGGAGACCGGGGCCGAGGTGTTTGTCTACCGCTTCCCGAACCTCTTCGGGAAATGGAGCCGGCCGAACTACAACAGCGCAGTCGCAACGTTCTGCAATAATATCGCGAACGACCTTCCCATACAGATCAACGACAGGAATACCGAGCTGGAACTGCTATATATCGATGACCTTGTTGAGTCGATGATCGGACTTCTTCAGGGTAAGGCAGACCGCTGTGATTACGACGGTACCGAGCCTGTGCCTTCGGATGGCGGAAGATACTGTTATGTCCCGGTGACACATAAGGTCACGCTCGGGGAGATCGCGGATCTGCTGTACAGGTTCAGGAAACAGCCAGATAGCCTTGTGATCCCGAGCATCCCTGCCGGCAGTTTTGAGAAAAAACTGTATTCCATGTACCTGTCCTACCTTCCAAAAGAGAAGGTGGCTTTCCCGCTTAAGATGAACTGTGATGACAGGGGAAGCTTTACTGAGCTCCTTCGCACCGCGGATTCGGGCCAGGTGTCGGTCAATATATCCAGACCCGGGATCACAAAGGGACAGCACTGGCACAATTCCAAGTGGGAGTTCTTTATGGTGGTCTCAGGTCACGGACTGATCCAGGAAAGGAAGATAGGGTCCGACGAGGTCATGGAGTTTGAGGTCTCAGGTGAGAAGATAGAAGCTGTCCACATGCTTCCCGGATATACACATAACATAATCAATCTTTCCGACACGGAGGATCTTGTCACAGTGATGTGGGCAAACGAGCTGTTCGACCAGGACCACCCCGACACATTTTATGAGAAGGTTTGAGCCATGTTCAAAGATAACGGAAAACTGAAACTTCTGATAATCGTAGGAACTAGGCCGGAGATCATCAGGCTGTCTGAAGTGATCAAACTCTGCAGGCAGTACTTCGACACTGTCCTTGCCCATACCGGGCAGAACTATGACTACAATCTCAACGGGATCTTTTTCCACGATCTCGGGCTTGACGACCCGGACGTGTATCTCGATGCAGTCGGCAAGGACCTGGGCGAGACGATGGGAAATATCATCGCCAGATCCTATGAGCTCATGGTCGAGATCAGGCCGGATGCCGTTCTTGTGCTAGGCGACACCAACAGCTGCCTGTCCGTGATCGGGGCAAAAAGGCTTCACATCCCCATATTCCACATGGAAGCGGGAAATAGATGCAAGGACGAATGCCTGCCGGAAGAGACCAACAGAAGGATCGTCGATATCATCTCCGACGTGAATCTTGCGTATTCCGAGCACGCGAGAAGATATCTCGCGGAGTGCGGTCTGCCCAAGGAGAGGACTTACGTCACCGGTTCCCCGATGGCGGAGGTGCTGCATAAGAACCTGGAGATGATAGAAGCCTCTGACATCCATGAGCGGCTTGGACTCGAAAAGGGCAGATACATCCTTCTCTCCGCGCACCGCGAGGAGAACATAGATACCGACGAAAACTTCAACAGTCTGTTCACCGCGGTCAACAGGATGGCTGAGAAGTATGACATGCCGGTGCTCTATTCATGTCACCCCAGAAGCAGGAAGAAGCTTCAGCAGACCGGTTTTGAACTGGACAGGCGCGTCATACAGCACGAGCCCCTCGGATTCCATGACTACAACTGCCTTCAGATGAATGCTTTCTGCGTTGTCTCGGACTCCGGTACGCTGCCTGAGGAGAGCAGTTTCTTCACATCCATAGGGAAGCCGTTTCCGGCTGTCTGTATCAGGACCTCGACTGAGAGGCCGGAAGCGCTGGACAAGGCCTGCTTTATCCTGGCTGGTATAGAGGGAGACGGGCTGCTTCAGGCGGTGGACACCGCAGTCGAGATGAACAGGCTGGGCCATCATGGGATCCCGGTACCGGATTATGTCGACGAGAACGTCAGCACCAAGGTCGTCAAGATTATTCAGAGCTATACCGGTGTAGTTAACAAGATGGTGTGGAGAAAGCGCTGACTATACCAATTAACTGAAAAAAGCATCCAGGGCAGAAGACTGTCCCAGATGCGGAGCATAAGGAATTGAGTTTATGAAAAATCAGGTTTTGGATAAGATCAACCGCTGGAAGGGCACGTTCCTTCTGGTTTGCGCTGATATTCTGGTCACGTTCCTGTCTGGAGGTCTTGCGATCCTCGCCAGGTTCGAGATGAGATTCAATAGTATCCCTGACATCTATCTTTCCGAGTGGTACAGGTTCATTCCAGTGCAGATCGTAATTGTGGTCGCGGTCTTTGCCATCCTGGGAATGTACAGGTATATCCCTGAGGCAATAAGTTCACTGGAGATCTCGAGGATGTTCGTGGCCTGCATCATCGATATCATCGCCGAGCTGTGTGCAGCTCGGATCCTCAGGATAAGACTGTCTGTCAGCATGTGGTTTATGATGATGGTGTTCAAGACCATCGGAGCCATTCTGGTCAGGTATTCTGTAAGGATATTCGATTCGATTGCAGAAGCGGTGGATGACAGGGACCGCGGCGCGGTCAACAGGATAATGCTGGTAGGGGCTGGTTCTGCCGGTAACCTTATCATGAGAGAGATCAAATCCAACGGCAGCAAACTCGGCAAGGTCGTATGCGTCATAGATGACGATCCCGCAAAGGCGGGAAAGACGTTTTATGGCGTAAAGATCGAAGGCGGCAGGGACGAGATCATAAAGAGCGCAAGGAGATATAAGGTCGACGAGATATTCATCGTCATGCCGTCCGCGACCAGGGAGGACCGCAGGGCCATCGTGGAGATCTGCAACAAGACCGGCTGCAGGACGAAGACTCTTCCGGGCATGTATCAGATCATGAGCGACGAGATCAGCGTATCATCCCTCAGGGATATCTCGATCCAGGATCTGCTCGGCAGGGAACAGGTCACGCTGGATATGAGCGGGATAAGTGATTTCCTGAAGGGAAAGACGGTCCTGGTCACAGGAGCGGGCGGGTCCATAGGGAGCGAGCTGTGCAGGCAGATCGCAAAATACAGCCCCAAGGTGCTCATAGGTCTCGATATCTATGAGAATACGCTCTATGACATCCAGCAGGAGCTTAAGCTGACATACAGGGACACACTGGATTTCAGGGCAGAGATAGCCAGCATTAGGGACAAGGAAAGGATATATGAGCTGTTCGAAGAATACAGGCCGCAGATCATATTCCATGCAGCCGCTCACAAGCACGTTCCCCTCATGGAGAACGCCCCGGAAGAAGCGATCAAGAACAATGTGTTCGGTACATATCATGTCGTTAGGGCTGCGGAAAAGTATGCCGCAGAGAAGTTCATCATGATCTCGACCGACAAGGCGGTCAATCCTACCAACA
>JAFZZV010000122.1 GCA_017828855.1 Oscillospiraceae bacterium
GAGAAGGCGCGGCAGATGTATGAAGAGATGTCTGCGGAGACAGGAGAGTTCTTCAACTTCATGACGGAGCACGAGCTTTACGACTTTGTCACGCGGCCGAACAAGCATATGGGCGGATACATGACGTTCCTGCCGGACTACAAAGCTCCGTTCATTTTCTCCAACTTCAATGGGACCTCAGCGGACATCGACGTTCTGACGCACGAGGCCGGTCATGCCTTCGAGGGCTACTATGCATCGCGCAGGCTGCCGATCCAGCTGCTCATCAGTTCAACCAGTGAGATCAATGAGATACATTCCATGTCCATGGAGTTCTTCGCATATCCGTACATGGAGAGATTCTTCGGGGACAAGGCGGACAGATACCGTTATTCTCATTTCACAGAATCGGTAAAGACCCTACCGTATCTCGTCAGTGTGGACGAGTTCCAGCACAGGGTGTTCGAAGAGGACGTCACCGATCCGGCAGGATGGAGACGGATATGGCGTGAGACGGAAAGGAAGTATATGCCCTGGAGGAGCTACGACGGTAACGGGTTCCTGGAGGGCGGCGGTTTCTGGATGCAGAAGCAGCACATCTTCCTGTATCCCTTCTACTATGTAGATTATGCGATGGCGCAGATAGACGCGTTCGATCTGTACCGCAGGCAGATATCCGGAGAAGACGCGTGGGGAAGCTACCTCAGGCTTTGCGGCATGGGCGGCAGGTACGGATATATGGAGACACTGGAGCGCGCGGGGCTGCCGCTTCCGCTGGATCCCGAAACGGTGAAGAATACGGCTGCTTTTGCAGAGGAGCATGCTCAAACGCTTAAGAGAAAGATCAGCGGTATATAAGGACTGCACGGAAATATTTAAGGGTATTCTAAATGACTAACGAAAGATTTATGGAACTCGTGAACATGAGTTTCTCCGCGCTTAAGAACAACTGCGTGACGCTTCCGGAAGAAGGGGTGACACTGCAGGTGCTTGAAGCACCTCTCGTCGGATTCGCTTCAGCGGACGATCCGCTATTTGAGGAGTATAAAGACCCGGAGATCATCGGCCCTGAGTTCAGGACGCCTGAGGAATACATGACCGGGGCAAAGACCGTCGCCGGCTTTTTCTTCCCGTTTACAGAGGAGGTCCGCAGCAGGGTCCGTACAGAGACGGAACCTGCATCCCCGACATGGAAAGCAGCGTACGGACTTAATACGGAGATCGTGGACGCGTTTCTCGATGAGCTGATACCCAGACTGGAAGCAGAAGGGGCGGCAGTGTTTCAGCCCAACCGCGACCCCAGCATGGTGAGGAAGACGGTGCCCACGGCTGACGGAGAAGACGTGCATTTCTCTGTTTCCTGGTCCAACCGGCATGCAATGTATGCGGCGGGGCTCGGTACATTCGGGATGCACCGGCACATAATAACCGAAAAAGGATGCTGCGGTACGACGGCGTCATTTATCACCGACGTGGAACTGGTCCCCACGAAAAGGGAGTATACGGGAGTATATGAGTGGTGCCAGCGCTGCGGTAAGTGCTCTGAGCGCTGTCCCGGAGGAGCCATACCGGAAAACGGACTGAGGAACCTAAAGAAGTGTTCCGCCCACGGAGGCAAGGTAAGAGAGCAGTTCGGAGGGATGTGCGGGAAGTGTCTTACGGCAGTTCCGTGTGAGGACAGGGCTCCGGCCAAAGAGAATTAAGGACATAATTACAACAGATGCGGAAGCCGAAGCCACCGCATCTGTTCTTAAAAGGAGCATTATAGTTGACCGTATAACACTTCTATAAAGAACTGCCTATTTCCCTGACGTTTTTCTGTGATGATCTGAAAGCCCGAGATCGTGATCTGTCAGACTGAACTGATTACTTTTTCTTTTTCCGATCAATGACTTTATAGACCAGGCTTGCTGCGACAGGAATGATCGATAAGGAAAGAAATATAAGAGAAAGCCTGTTGTTATAGTGATTCCCATACAGAAATGAATTGAGTCTCGGCCTGAGATAGACAGCAGCGGCGAGCCCGATTATCGTTACGATCTCAAATCCGGCTGAGATACTTCTGGGGTGATAATTAAACGCGGAAGCAAAGGCCATGCTGTCCAGCAGCTTTATTGCCACAAAAATAAGCAGACCGATGATGATGTACAGCAGTACAGCCGGAGTAATTCCGCTGCAGAATAAAGAGACAGCAAACAGGATCAGAGCTGCCCACTGGAACAGATTCAGATGAGAGAATCTGACGACCCGGCCCTCCCTGATATGGTTATCCCAGTAATCCGCCCTAAGGGTCTCTTCTGGACCGGGTCCTATTATATGCTCGTCGGAATAGATGCCGCCGGTTCCCTGAGACTTTGTCGGCGTATACTCAGTGATGCCTCCCACATAGGATATGCTTCTGCCTGTTTCTATATAATTCTTATCATAAAAGGTTGATTCATTGCCGTAGGTCTGCCTGATCGCTTTTAGTACGCCGTAACTGTCATATACCCAGGTCTCGTTCGGAGTCCTGATCTCTGCATAATCTCCGGTGGGAATGCCGGACTCGTCATAGAAAATGATCCTGCCGTACTGATCGGGTTTGCTGTAACCCAGCGTATGGTGGTTATCATCGAAATATCTTGTTCTTCCGTCCTTTTCTTCTTCTGACCGTATAGTCTTTCCTTCCATAAGGCACCTCCGGTTTTTTGTCTTCTTTTTGATAATATAGAGTCTGTTGTAAACATCAATGCATTATGTCATTATTATAGCAGTATATTGATTTCTTTGAGCGTAGTCATTGAAGGCTCCTTTTTGTTGCGGAGAAAAAAGTCATGAAGAAGATACTTTGTCTGTTAATCACTGCGTTTATGATCATCATGCTGATCCCGGCATATGCGATCGAAAGATCCGATTATGGTCTCTATGTCGGAGGCATTCCGGTAACCAAAGGCAACGCTAATGACATTGACAGTTCCGGAAAAGTTAGTTTAGAGGAAAGCGACGACCATTATACCCTGATACTAAACGGATATACATATGACGGGACCGGGAGCGAGTTTGAATACGGCGGTAAGAAATGCAGCGCGGCGATCTGCTATACCGGTGATGTTCCGCTGCTAGTGATACTGGCCGGTACGAACAGTATCCATCATGTCAGCGGATCGGAGTATGATCTGTCGGCAGCGATCTTCAGCACACAGGGAATTACATTCATTGGGAACATAGGAGACAACGATCTTTCGCTGACCGGAGGCAGCCCGGAAAATGAAAACAGTGAATCATATGGGATCTATTGTTCCGGCAGTGTAAATTTCGGGAATGGCGCTCAAATCTCTGCCTCCGGAGGAGAAGCGAAAGGGATCAGCGCGGGGATCAGGGGCAATAACGTGAGATTCGAGATCACTCGCGAAGGTACAGTGACTGCAAACGGAGGCGACGCAGGTAACAGTTACGGCATTTACAGCGATACAAATATATTTATCCCGGGAGGTAGTGTTAAAGCTGTAGGTGGAAAAGCTGCAGATAAAGGCGAGAGCATCGGAGCATATGCAAAGAATTCGATCGACCTGGCTAAACCGATAGGTACAAAAAAAAGCTGGCTCACTGCTTCCGGAGAGACCCA
This sequence comes from Oscillospiraceae bacterium, assembly GCA_017828855.1. Classification (GTDB taxonomy): domain Bacteria; phylum Bacillota; class Clostridia; order Oscillospirales; family Ruminococcaceae; genus RUG11783. Next base: position 3,584 of record JAFZZV010000122.1, read on the forward strand.
GGCGGTCAAGAGCGGGGGAATAAGCAGATATCACGGAATGGGGATAATTCCCAGTAATGGTATTGATGTTAAAGAAAAAAAACGCCATATCGTAAATCCCTCTGCTGATGAACTGAAGCAGTATAAATGGATCGCTATCCATGAATGCATGGATGTCATCAGTTACTATACAAATGAAACATACGAGTTTCAGGAAGGCAACAAAGAGTACCCTGACTACATCATCGGGATCTCTTATTGTGAATCGGAGTGTTGCGTCGAAGCTGAAGTTGTTCAAATTGTTTATTCCGATCAAGAGCATGGGCGACAGCTTACATATGGTGACGGGGTGAGCTTTGGGTTTAATCTTTCAGCCAGTAACTATGAAAAAGGTTACGCTCCGTCATATAATCCGGTCACGATCATAGGTTATACAAGTGCCGACGGCAGTGTAGACTACGGCAATACTCAACCCGTCAATGCAGGGAAGTATTATGCATTGTACAAAACTGAAGGAGTCCCGAAGGATACTGTCGGAAAGGTCTTCTTCGAGATCCTGAAAGCCGATCCGGTCGTGACGGCGCCGGCCGGTCTGACTGCAGTCACCGGAAAAAAACTGTCCGATGTGAAGATCCCCAATGCGGAGAACGGCACCTGGACCTGGAAAGAACCGGATACAGTCATCAGCAAAACGGGAGATCAGCAGTTCAAGGCCACGTTCACTCCGACGGACGCCGTCAACTACAACTCGAAGGAAAACGTGGACATCACTGTAAGCGTCAAGTATGCCGCACCGGATCAGGACAAACTGACAGATGAAGAGAAGCCTTCTGCCAACGATCTGTCCGATAACGGATCGGACCAGAAACTTGTGACCGATCCTAAGAGCCTTCCGGAAGGTTACACTGATGTACAGTACAGCCTTGACGGAAAGAAATGGACCGGCGATCCTCCTGCAGGAAACGCTGCGGAGGATTACAGCGTTTATGTCCGGTATATAGGCGACAGCGAACACGAGGATTTTGAACTTGCAGAGCCCGTCAAGGTGACGATCCGACCCGTTTACACCGTTACAGAAGGAGGGGACGGGACCTGGACTAAAGGAAGCGGCGAACCCTACGGCATCACCGTCAAGAGAAGTTCAAACGACGACACGTGCTTTGATCATTTCGTGAGTGTGCTTATTGATAATGAGCTTCTGTCCGATGGTTTTGCCGCCAGGAAGGGAAGCACGGTGGTCACCATCGCTGCTGAGACTCTGGAAGAGCTTGAGGAAGGCAGACATACCGTGACGGTGAACTTTGATGACGGTAGGGCAGAGGCCGTACTGCTTGTCGAAAAAGATACCGTCCCGCCTGCTACAGGCGACAACAGCGGTATCTGGGTCTGGATAACTGCCATCAGCTTTACTGCTCTGGGCCTTTGTGTCCTGACCATGAAGGGAAGAAAGCACGGGTTCAACTAAGATCAGTAATATGGGAGACCGGGTTCTGCTTACAGCATTTAAGCAAAGCCAGGTCTTCATATTGCGGATAATTCTTTTGTTAGAAAGAAAACATCGGATGTTTCGCTGAAGGCTGATCGGGCGGAGCAGTAAAACGAGTACCTTATTCACGGGGATCGGACGCTGTATGCTGTTAAAGGTAAAA
>JAFZZV010000123.1 GCA_017828855.1 Oscillospiraceae bacterium
CAGTAAAGCCGAACATCGAGCTGGACAACATAAACATCGCGCTCTTCAGAGCGGGAAAGGAAAAGTGACTGAACGGGGGCGGACCTGATGCCCGCGCCCTTAAACAGATATGGAAAAGAAAACTCTCTGGACGAGAAACTACACGACGATAATCGTCGCAACGGCGCTGGGAGCGCTCGGAAACGTGGCTCTCAACTTTGCGCTGTCCTTCATAGTGTTCGACGAGACCGGATCGACCCTGGCCTCGGCGATACTCTTCGCGATACAGATGATACCCGGGGTTGTCATACCGCTGCTGGTGTCCCCGGTGCTGGACAGGTACCCTAGGAAGCCTTTTCTCGTGTTCTTCGACGGGCTCTTCGCGGTCATGTACCTTATAGCGGGGATCTGGCTGCTGGTGAGGCCGTTCAGCTATATTGAATACCTGCTGGCATCTCTTGTATTCGCTGCGATCGGGGAACTGGACGGAATGTCCTTCAACGCTCTGTTCCCCAAACTGATACCCAAGGGCATGGAGGAGAAGGGCTTCACAGTCTCCTCTCTGCTCTACCCGATAGTGACCGTTATAATGACCCCGGTCGTGTCTGTCCTCTATAAGGAGGTCGGCCTCGCGAATCTGCTTTTCTTCCAGGCGGTCTGCTCGCTGCTCGCGTGCGTGATAGAGAGCACCGTCAAGGTGGAGGAATCGGTGGTGGAGGGTACCGAGCTCTCCGTTAAGCAGTGGTGGGGAGACATAAAGGATACTGCGCGGTACCTCAAGGGTGAGCGCGGCCTTCTCATGCAGACCATCTACTCCAACTACAGCAACGGGACCAGCACAGGATTCGAGGCCATGAAGGTAGCGTTCTTCTCGACCGCTGCCGGATTCAGCCCCAGGCTGTACGCTTTCTTCGAGGGCGTGTACCTGTTCGGGCGCACGATCGGAGGACTGCTCATCGTTAAGAAGCAGACACCCAGGGAGAAGAAGTTCAAGAAGACCTTCCTCATCTACGTGATGATAGACTTCCTGGAGAGCATCATGCTGTTCCTGCCTTATCCCGCGATGCTTGCGGGCAACTGCTTCAGCGGGTTCCTGGGAGTGCAGAGCGGCAACATACGCTATGCCGCCTTCCAGAAGTACATACCCGACTCCATGCGGGCGAGGCTGGACGCCTTCGACTCGGTGTTCTTCCTCATCTTCAACTCGGTGCTGACCCTGCTGATAGGAGCTCTGGGCGACATCCTGCCCTACAGGTACGTGATGCTCATCTTCGGGTCGGTCTCGATAGCGCTCTGTTTCATACTGGTATGGGGCAACAGGGAGCATATAGAGAAGATATACCTCACAGACGATACAAACGAGGAAACGTGAAAGAACAGCGCTTCCCAGCTCTGCAGAAAGGGCGGGAGGCGCTGAACTTATGATCAAGGAAAAGATGCCTTCGCCGTCCTTCGATGGTAGAATATGGACAGCGGTATTTATCATACTCAGAACGCGCGGAAAGGAAGGGTACAGATGCATCTCAAGTGAGTCAGGGAAGACGACGGATGGGTCTTCTCCGGATGGGAGCTCACGTATCCCACGGGCTGGGAAGGGATCCTGAAAGCGGTCGCGCTCACGTATCACTATCTGGATCATCCCGAGATCCTGACAGACGGAAAACCGCGGGAGACCGGCGGGGAAGATGAGATAAAGGATATCCCCGAGAGCGGGAACATGACTGTCCGGGGCTTCTCAAAGATCCTCAGCGCGCCGGTATCCATAACGTTGTACAACCAGCTGGCTGCTGTGGATGTGACCGTGGCCGGGGCGACGGATGAGTTCAGGGACACCGATTACGAGAAGTTCAACCACTCGATGTGCCAGTTCATGGACAGCATCGAGATAGCGATGTACCGCTGAGAAAACAGCAAAATACAAGTGTAAAGCACATATACATTACAGTGTAAAAACGGAGATCCGGATGGCATCTAAAGAGATAAAGGACGTCGCACTCGCCGCCTGCGGGAGTTATGATGACGCGGAGGTGGAGGCAGCGCTCAGGGAAGCAGTCGAGGCTGCAGGAGGGCTGTTCTTCGTGGAGCCGGGGATGCGCGTGGCGATCAAGGTCAACCTCGTAACCGCCCTTAAGCCCGAGACCGCGGCAACGGTGCACCCTTCCGTGGTGTGCGCTCTCGTTCGCATGCTGAAGGAGCGCGGAGCCGACGTGGTCATCGGAGACGGCCCGGGAGGAGTTTATAACTCAGGATACCTCAAGGTGGTCTACGATGTTTGCGGAATGGACCGGGCTGAGAAGTACGGAGCCGAGCTCAACGACGACTTCTCGGTGACCGAAGTACAGTACCCGGAAGCCGCCCATGCAAAAAGCTTTCCGTATACGGCTTATCTCGCAAAAGCCGACGCGATCATAGACCTGTGCAAACTTAAAACGCACGGCATGATGGGAATGACCTGCGCGGTAAAGAACTTCTTCGGGTCGATACCCGGATCCATCAAGGGGGAGTTCCATTACAGGTTCCCGCAGGCGATGGATTTCGCGGGAATGCTGGTGGATCTCTACGAGTACTCTGCACCGAAGCTCTGCATCTGCGACGCGGTCATAGGCATGGAGGGAAACGGCCCCACCATGGGATCGCCGAGGAAGATCGGCTGTATCATCGCCTCACAGAACGGACATAAGCTGGACGCTGTGGCCGCAGGTCTGATAGGGCTTACACCGGACGACGTGCCCACGCTCAAAGCGGCGCAGTCGCGCGGGCTGTTGCCGGAAGACATATCGGAGATCACAGTGAGCGGGGATCCCGTCCGGTTCACCGTACCGGACTTCAGGACGGTGCCTGCGCAGACCGACGTCTTTTTCCACTTCTTCGGGAAAGGTGCCATCGGAAAGGCGGCTGACGCTGTCGCGAAGCGCGTGATGACTCCGTTTCCAAAACTGGATCCTTCCGAATGCGTCGGCTGCGGGAAGTGCGCCGGGGTCTGTCCCGCGAAGGCCATCACCATGAAGGACGGGAAACCGGACATAGACAGGAAGAAATGCATACACTGCTTCTGCTGCCAGGAGTTCTGCCCGAGAGGCGCCATGAAGGTGGGCAAGCCTTGGATAAGGAGGATACTGGGCAGGAGAATTAAAGTCGACTGACGAGACGGTATGCTGCTTGTACCACCATAAGAAAAACTGTATTTCAGTGCTTTGAACCGTAAGATGCGGAGTATCAGAAAAAAGAATTACGTAAATATCGGTATTTGCGAGGATAAATGTACATGGAAACATGGGATGCTTATGATAAAGAATGCAGAAAGATCCCCAACTTGTCACTAATCAGGGGTGAGTCAATTCCTGCTGGGGTGTTCCATTTGGTATGTGACGTCATTGTCAGACATGAA
>JAFZZV010000124.1 GCA_017828855.1 Oscillospiraceae bacterium
AAGCTGCAACTTTCCCTCATTCACCTCCTCCACCAGACTCATCACCGACTCAGCGGAAGATCTGTTCTGTAGAATCGCGGACCCGAGACTGCTGGTGAGAAGGATCTACATCGGAGCGAACCACGTCACGGACGCAGACAGCCACGCCTCCTCCCCGGAAGCGGTCCAGATGGATCTGTTCTCGGATCAGTTCCCCGAGGACGGGGCGATGACCGCAGAGGACGAAAAGAAGGAATCGGACCTGCAGCGCTCGCTCCTTGAGATACAGGAGCGGTTTGGAAAAAACGCGGTCCTGAAGGGCATGAACCTCAAGGAAGGCGCCACCGGGAAGCAGCGGAACGAACAGGTCGGAGGGCACCGCGGATGAGCAGTGACAGAACATACGACGGAAAGTACGACGACATAATAGATCTGCCTCACCACACTTCTCCCAGACATCCGAGGCTTCCGATGGCGAACCGTGCGGCGCAGTTCGCGCCTTTCGCCGCCCTTACCGGTTTTGAAGGCATCATATCCGAGACCGGAAGGCTGACAGACAGGTTCGTGCCTCTGGACGATGACCAGAAGGAAGCAATCGACCTGAGACTGGACATACTCAAGGACCGGATAAAGGAAAAGCCGGAGGCAACGTTCACCTACTTCGTTCCGGACAGGAAGAAGGACGGGGGAAGCTACAGCACCGTGACCGGGAGCGTAAAGAAGATAGACGACATCGAGCGCAGGATCACGCTCACAGACGGGACAAGGATAGAGATAGACTTCCTGTTCTCCGTTTCCGGAGAGCTTTTCAGCGAATACTTCCCGGACTGAGCTCCGGGATACAAAATACGATTACAGACCGATCGGAGAAAGAATAAATGAAAGTAGTGCTTAAGGATCTCACCAAGATCTTCCCCAACAAAAACAAGAAGATCAAGGAAGGTGTCACCGCCGTGGATCACTTCAACTTCGAGATCCCGGACGGAAAGCTGGTCGGGCTCCTCGGTCCCTCCGGATGCGGCAAGAGCACGGCACTCAACCTCATCTGCGGACTGGAGACTCCCACAGAGGGAAGGATATTCTTCGGGGATACAGACGTCACCGACCTGCCTCCCGAAAACCGCGGTGTTGGACTCGTGTTCCAGAACTACGCGCTCTACCCTCACATGACGGTCAGGCAGAATATCATGTTCCCTCTTGAGAACCTCAAGGGAGACGCGAAGCTGTCAAAAGAGGAGATGGAGGAACGCGTCCAGATGGCTGCGAAACTGGTCCAGATCGACACGCTCATGGACCGCAAGCCCAGTGAGATGTCCGGCGGCCAGCAGCAGCGCGTTGCCATCGCAAGGGCTATCGTCAAGATGCCCGACGTGCTTCTGCTCGACGAGCCGCTCTCCAACCTGGACGCAAGGCTCAGGCTGCAGACCAGGGAGGAGATCCGCAGGATCCAACGCGAGACCGGGATCACAACAGTATTCGTCACGCACGATCAGGAAGAAGCGATGAGCATCTCGGACCTCATAGTCGTCATGAAAGCGGGTAGGATCCACCAGATAGGAAAACCGCAGGAAGTGTACGACGATCCCGCGAACCTTTTCGTGGCCACATTCCTCGGGACTCCTGCTATCAACGTATTCGAGGGTGAGGTCAGGGACGGAAAGCTGCTCATAAGCGGAGCGGAAGTTATGGACGTCAAAGGCGCCCCGGACGGAGACGTCTGGGTCGGGATCCGCCCGGAGGGATTCATCCCCGATCCGGACGGCCCGCTTACCTGCCACCTCAACGGCGTCGAGGTCATGGGAAGGGATTCCAGCGTGGTCTCGACCCATCCTGCGTGCAGCGCGGTGATCCGTTCCATCATCAGTACGGAGAGCGTTATAGACAGGAACTCCGAGACGGTCTCCTTCTCACTGAAGCCGTTCAAGGTCCATCTGTTCGACAGGCAGACCGAGGAACGGGTCAGATTCGAACAGTGAGGCGCGCAGAATGAAAAAAAACAATCTGAAAGGATGGCTGTACCTGCTGCCCGCCATACTGTTCCTCGGATCCTTCATGGTCTATCCGCTCATAGACGTTCTGGTCTATTCAGTGGAAGAGGGATACAACTCCGCTTCCCAGACGTTCTTCGGATACGGGCTGTACAACTATTCCTACGTCCTGCATGACCCCTATTTCCTGCAGGCGCTCAAGAACACGTTCATACTGGTGATAATCACAGTGCCTCTCTCCACGGGTTTCGCGCTGCTGATATCGCTCGCACTGAACTCCACACAGAAGCTGAAGGATTTCTTCCAGACGGTGTTCTTCCTGCCCTACGTCACCAACACTCTTGCAGTGGGTCTGGTATTCATGATCCTGTTCAAGAAGACGCCATACTCGGAAGGGCTGGTCAACCTGCTCATCTCCTGGTTCGGGGGCAGATCGGTCGACTTCATCGACGGCCCGTACTGGGCAAAGATGTTCGTCCTGTGCTTCTACACCATCTGGGTCGTGCTCCCGTTCAAGGTCCTGATCCTGACCAGCGCTCTCGCCTCCGTCAACAAGGACTACTACAACGTCGCCAAGCTTGACGCGACACCGAGATGGAGAGTGTTCACCAGGATAACCCTTCCGATGATATCCCCCATGATCTTCTACCTGGTGATCACCGGGTTCATCGGCGCGTTCAAGGCATACAGCGACGCAGTCGCGCTGTTCGGGACAGACCTCAACTCCGCCGGGATGAACACCATCGTCGGATACGTATACGACATGCTGTACGGAAACAGCGGCGGTTACCCGTCCTACGCTTCCGCGGCGGCGCTTATCCTGTTCGCTGTCGTGCTGACCATAACATGCATAAACCTCATGGTCAGCAGAGACAACGTGCAGTACTGAAAGGAGGCTGCTGATGGACAGAAAGATCCCCGATCTCGAAAAAGTCAGGAAAGCCTCCACCAGGAGGAACGCCGTCATCAAGGTCCTCACCTACCTGCTTCTCGGAACATGGGCGCTGATGGTCCTTTTCCCCTTCTACTGGATGGTGCTGACCTCAATAAAGAGCTACGGCTCATACAACTCGGAGTGGATCCCGAAATTCTACGCATCACAGCCGACATTCGAGAACTACTCTTCCGCTTTCACTTCGGTGCCGCTTGGCAGGTATATACTCAACACACTGATCTTCACGGTGGTCACCACCTCGCTGATGATCGCGGTTATCGTGTTTGCGGCATTCGCGTTCGCAAAGCTTGAGTTCAGGGGCAGGGATCTGGTCTTCACCGGATTCCTCGCGCTGATGATGATCCCCAACGAGCTGGTCATCATCACCAACTTCCAGACGATCACCAATCTCGGGCTCAGGAATACGTTCACGGGACTGATCCTCCCGTCCGTCACCTCTGTTTTCTACATCTACCTGCTCAAGGAAAACTTTGAGCAGATACCCGACAGCCTGTACAAAGCTGCCAAGGTGGACGGCACATCCGATATCAAATACCTGTTCAAGGTCATGATCCCGATCTGCAGGCCGACGATAGTGACGGTGATCATCCTCAAGGTGATCGAATGCTGGAACTCTTACGTATGGCCAAGGCTCATCACGGACGACACAGCCTACTTCCTAGTCTCAAACGGCATCCAG
>JAFZZV010000125.1 GCA_017828855.1 Oscillospiraceae bacterium
CTGTGGAGCGCGAGCAACCCGCACAGCTTTGACATGGCTGCTTTCGCCAGGGGAGACTATGAGAGCGCGATGTACGAGAGCAATAAGGCTCAGATCATCTCAAAGGTCCTTTACCCCTCGGATGATCATATCGCAGGCAAGAAGCTGAGGCTCCAGCAGCAGTATTTCTTTGTTTCCGCATCACTTCAGGCCATCCTGACAGAGCACCTTCAGAAGTACAATACACTGGACAACCTTCCCGAGAAGGTCGCCATACATATTAACGATACCCATCCCGCCCTCTGTGTTCCTGAGCTCATGAGGCTCCTGATGGACGAGTGCGGACTCGGCTGGGATGAAGCGTGGGACCTCACCTGCAGGACTCTCTCCTACACCAACCACACCGTCATGGCTGAAGCCCTCGAGCACTGGCCCTGTGATCTTTTCGAGTCGCTGCTCCCGAGGCTCTACTCCATCGTCAAGGAGATCAACCGCAGGCTCATGGAGAAGATCACGGTTTTCTACCCCAATGATCCCGGAAAATGGGATTACATGCAGGTCATCTCCGGCGGTGAAGTCAGGATGGCAAACCTCTGCCTGGCCTGCTGCCATATGGTCAACGGCGTATCCAAACTCCACACGGACATACTGACGAAGGACGTTTTCCATGATTACTATGTCATGGACAATTCCAAGTTCACCGCCGTCACCAACGGCATCGCGTACAGGAGATGGCTTGGACAGGCAAATCCCCTGCTCACTTCATATCTCAAAGAGCTCATAGGCGACGGTTTCATGGATGACGCCGACGAACTCGTGAAGCTGATGAAGTATGCCGACGACAGAACCGTTCTCGACAGACTGGATGCCATAAAAGCCTCCAACAAGAAGAGGCTTGCCGACTACATAGCCAAAAACAACGGCCTCATAGTGGATCCCGACTCAATGTTCGACGTGCAGGTCAAGAGGCTGCACGAGTACAAGAGACAGCTGCTGAATGCTCTCAACATCCTGAAGATGTACAACGAGATCAAGGACGACCCGGACGGCGATTTCGTACCGAGGACATTCGTGTTTGCTGCGAAGGCATCGGCCGGTTACACCCTTGCAAAAGAGATCATCAAGCTTATCGTTTGCATCTCCAACTTCGTCAACTCCGATCCGGTCGTCAGAGACAAGCTCAAGGTCGTGTTCCTTGAGGACTACAAGGTGTCCCTGGCGGAGATCATTATCCGCGCAGCAAACATCTCAGAACAGATATCCAACGCCGGCAAGGAGGCTTCCGGCACCAGCAACATGAAGCTGATGCTGAACGGAGCAGTCACTCTCGGCACACTGGACGGAGCCAATGTAGAGATACTGGATCAGGTCGGAGAAGACAATATCTTCCTGTTCGGCCTCACCTCGGAAGAGGTGGATGAACTCAGAAGAAATGGCTACAATCCCAGGAAATACCTCACCCCGGAGCTCGACAGGTCGCTGGACATGCTCACATACGGAGTTCTCGGAGAGAGGTTTGACGGGATCATGTATTCCCTGTTCAACGACACCGGCTGGGCGGATCAGTACATGACCGTTGCTGATTTCACCAGCTACTCCGAAGCCCAGAAAAAGGTCTCAGAGGTCTACACCGACAAGTACAGATTCAACAGGATGTCCCTGGTCAACATCGCCAATTCGGGATTCTTCTCCTCCGACAGGGCTGTCAGGGAATACTGTGACAGGATCTGGAACCTCTGATCGGAATCTTGAACGAAAGAGCGGCAGCGATGCCGCTTTTTTTGTTGACTGGAATGAACTGCAAAACATACAATCTTTACAGAGGACTAAATACATAAAACGGAGATGTACACATGAAAAAAGAGATCAGAGAGAATCAGGCATTGAATTCCCATATCCTTAACTTTGACTATGTTCAGAGGGCGATGACTGTGCCTACCAGCCAGAGTCCGATCGATCCCGCTGCCGGCTCCAAGGTCGTAATGCCCTCCCCCGGATTCAGCGGAAGCGGCGTTCCCTTTGAGAGGGTCCCCGGCGTGAAGATCCTCGAGAACGGAAAAGCAGAAGTAACGTTCTTCGCTCCGGACGCTAAGAGAGTTGAGATCGCCGGGATCGGAGGCTCCATGCAGGGCAGATACGACATGGAGAAGCAGGATGACGGATACTGGAAGATAGTCCTGGAGGAGGTCAGGTCCGGATTCCATTACTGCGTATTCATCCAGGACGGTGTGATGACCTACAGCCCTGTGCTTCCTTTCGGATTCGGCTGTTCGTATGTCATGAACTATTTCGAAGTGCCGGATGAGGATTCCGGTTTCTATCTTCTGAACGATGTTCCCCACGGGACCATCCATATGGAGCTTCTCAAGAGCGAATCCACCGGCAGATACAGAAACCTCTGGGTTTACACCCCTTACGGTTATGAGAACAGTGACAAGAGATATCCCGTGATGCATATCCTCCACGGCGGCGGTGAGAATGAGACCGGCTGGTTCTGGCAGGGCAAGCTCAACTATATCGCTGACAACCTCATCGCAGAAGGCAAGTGTGAGGAAATGATCATCGTAGCCAGCAGTTTCGCCGCACCCAAGGAGCTTGAGGACGGCACCTTCGTTGACAAGGGATTCCCGGAAGTGATGTGCAGCGAGATAGTCCCGTTCATCGACGGCAAGTACCGCACGATAGCCGACAGAGAGTACAGGGCAATGGCCGGTCTTTCTGCAGGCGGATCCATGGCAAGGCAGATCGCTCACGGGCATCCGGAATGCTTCGCGAACCTCGGTCAGTTCAGCTGCGGAGGCGGCTTCTCAGTAGCCGGTCTCACTACTGTCCAGGGCGGGTTCCTGCTTCTTCCCAACGGCAGGCTCCAGGCCTCCGAAGGGCCGCATTATGACGAGCTCTTCTCTTCTCCCGAGCACTACAACAGCACCATGAAGGTCACATTCATCACCTGCGGAACAGATGACCCGAGACACAAGTACACTGAGCCTCAGGTCCAGGAGCTGATCGACAAAGGATACAACTTTGAGTATGCCTGCTATCCCGGTTTCCACGAATGGGACGTCTGGAGATACAGTGCCAGAGATTATATGATGCGTCTTTTCAAATGAGACCTCTTTTCGTTCAAGATGCGCGGAGCTTTTGCCCCGCGCATCTCTTTTTTGTTCTATAATAGAGAAAAACTCAGGAGCCTTGCCATGCTGGACGACGTTAAAAGATTTGACATGACCGTAAAGCCTCAGAGGATGCATCTCAGGCCTCTGATCTGGACTCTCTGCGCACCGGATCTCATCAAGCACAGGAACCATCTGACCAGGATCGGGATGGAAGGCATAAAGCCTCCTTACCTGCTGCTTTGCAACCACAATGCATTCATGGATTTCAAGGTGTCCACGAGAGCGACGTTCCCCCACAGGGTGAATTATGTCGTGGCGATAGACGGCTTCCTCAAGAGAGAGTGGCTGCTAAGGTTCATAGGATGCATCTGCAAGCGGAAGTTCACAAACGACATAGTGCTCATCAGACAGCTCAAGCGCGTCGTAGATGCGGGAGACATTGCCGCTGTTTACCCGGAAGCCAGATACTCCCTGTGCGGCACTACCGCAGTCCTTCCCGATTCGCTCGGCCAGCTCGCTAAGTTCCTCAAGGTTCCGGTAGTTACACTGATCTGCCACGGGCACCACGTCAATTCCCCATTCTTTAATCTTCCGGACCACAATGTCAAGGGAACCGAAGCGGTCATGAAATGTCTCTACACTGCTGATCAGGTCAATGAACTCTCAGCGGAGGAGATCTTCAAAGGTATCCAGGAGGAGTTTAGGTACGACGACTATGCCTGGCAGAAAGAAAAAGGAATTAGGATCAGATACAAAGGACGCGCCAACGGCCTGCACAAGGTCCTTTACCAGTGTCCTCACTGCGGGACTGAATACAGGATGTCGTCCTCCGGAACCGTGCTCAGGTGCGATGCATGCGGCAAGGAATGGAACGTGACCGAGCTCGGAGAACTTGAGGCAGCTGAAGGAGAGACCGAATTCAGCCATATCCCCGACTGGTATGAGTGGGAACGGCTCAATGTCAGAAAAGAAGTCAATGACGGCACGTACTCATTCACCTGCAAGGCAAGGGTCGACGCGCTTCCGAACGCAGACGGATATATCGATCTGGGAGAAGCGGAGCTGACCCACGATATGAACGGTTTCAGGCTCAAGGGCAGCTATAAGGGCGAGGAGTATGAGCAGGAGTGGCCTGTGAGAGCCCTGTATTCCTGCCATATAGAGTACGAGTATCTCGGCAAGTACGGCGACTGCGTGGACCTGAACACGCTTACCGATACCTTCTATATCTACCCGAAGGACTGCATGTTCTCTGTCACGAAGATGGCTCTTGCGACTGAGGAACTGTATTACAAGGACTATACCTGAAAGCCCTCGAAGGCCGATATAGTGATTGAACGCTCAGTCTCCGGATAGTAGAATTAAAATACGCATGTTCCCGTCTGCGGGATACAGCAAAAGCCATAAAAGAACGCAGGTCGCATGAAAAAGGACAGTTTTATCCGCGGTATGTTCGCAGCTTATGCCGCAATAGTGATCACTAAAGTCCTCGGAGTGCTGTACAGCATTCCGTTCTATGACATCATAGGTGAAAAG
>JAFZZV010000126.1 GCA_017828855.1 Oscillospiraceae bacterium
ACCATCACGGCTCCGACGCCGTCCTGCCTGAGTATGTACTGGGTCGCCACGTTGGCGATGGACACATCATGCCTCTGCGCCACTTCCCTGAGCAGGAGCAGCAGCTTCTGCAGTCCGTCCCAGGTCAGGGTGTCCTCTATGACCTGCATGTACTTTACCTGGGATCTGGTCTCGGGAGCCTTGTACTCCTTTCCGATATACCTCTCGTCAAGGAATCCTCCCGCCAGCGTCCCGTAGCAGAAGGTCTGGATCCCGTGGTCGTGGCTGAACTCCAGCAGTTCCCTCTCGGGCCTCCTGTCGAAACAGGAGTACTGCGCCTGATTTGAGACGATGTCTATGCCGGCATCCAGCAGCTCCCTGAGCCTCGCGGTGTCCATGTTGCACATGCCGATGTTGCGGATCTTCCCCTTCTTCTGCAGCTCGACGAGATCCAGCGCTGCGTCAACATATCCCGGGATGTCGAAATCCCACCAGTGGAACTGGATGAGGTCTATCGCCTCCCTGTGAGTGCGCATGAGGGAGCGGTCCACTATCTTCTCCGTGTATTCCCTGCTTATCACGGGAAGGACCGACTTGTCCGGGACATACTTGGTGTGGATCTGTATGTCCTCCTCACGGTAGTTCCCGGATGCCTTGAGCTCGTTCACGAAGCGCCCGAGGATCTCCTCGACGCCGGTGTATATATCCGCGCAGTCGAACGTGGTCATGCCCTCGTCCTTGAGGCGGTGGAACGCGTATATCGCGTCGTCTATGTCCAGCTTGCCCTGCAGGCAGTGCTCCGCGGAAAGCTGCCAGCAGCCGTTTATTATCCTGCTGAACTCGTATCCGTTTTTAAACCTGTTCTTCTTTTCCATCTTCGGCCTCCAGCGGCACAGCCGTCGTCTCGCTGTGCGAGAACCTGCTGCGTCCCGTTCTCGTTATTCTGAACCTCGCCCCGCAGTTGGGGTCGGGACATGCGATATAAGCATCTGTGCTCATCCAGTCATTGGGATCCGTGTCCCTCTGTTTTGCGGGCAGCAAAGGCAGTATCGCGCTCAGCGCGTACATCGAAAAGCTCGCCCCTTCCGGGAAGATCAGGTTCTCCCCCCTGACATAGAAGCAGTCGCCCTCCCTGTGCGAGCACACGAAAGGCCTGTCTCCGGCAACTGTCTCGACCTTGAGGTCATATAGTTCAAAAGTATCGTCCATGGTATCAGACCGGTCCCGTTTCATTTTTATAAAGTATATCATAAGGCAGCTGTGTTTATCCTGCGATGCTGTTTCCTCCCGCATGCCGGATATCTGGCAGAATATAACAGATTTTTCGCAGGATCTTGCAGGTTTTGTGTTGACAATGCCTCTGCAGTGACTAAAATAGGAATTGCCGTAAACGTTTACGGTAACGTTTACGAGCAAACTGCTGAAAGGACTGCAATGACCACCATCAAGGACATAGCCAGGATCTCCGGTTACAGTATCGGCACGGTATCCAGGGTCCTTAACAACAAGGCGGACGTGAGCGATGAAGCCAGGTCCCGCATAGAATCGGTCATCCGGGAGCAGAACTACCAGCCCAACTCCAATGCGAAGAAGCTCAAGCAGTCCGCATCCTCCGGGATAGCCGTGATAGTCCGCGGAATGAACAACATCTTCCTGGACTCCGTGCTGGAGGAGATACAGTTCAGGATGAAGGAGCACGGCGAGAACATAAGCGTGCACTTCCTGGACGAAGCCGAGAACGAGACCGACGCAGCGCTCCAGATATCCGTGAGCTCCAGGCCGAACGGGATCATCTTCCTGGGAGGCAGCCCGCTGAGCTTCGGCAGGTCGTTCTCGGAGATCACGGTGCCCTGCGTGCTGGTCACCGCCTCCGCGGCATCTCTGGGATTTTCCAACCTCTCCAGTTTCACCACAGACGACTACTCCGCGTCCGGGTACGCGGTCTCGAAACTCATCGGCTGCGGGCACCGCAGGATCGGCATCATAGGAGGCCGTCTTGCTCCCGGCTCGGAGGACGGCATCTCCGGGCGCATAAACGGAGCCGTTGCGGCTATAACAGGCGCGGGACTCCCATTCGACGCCGGCATCTGCTACGAGCCCTGTTCATTCTCGATGCAGGCGGGATACGATGCCGCCGGCACCCTTCTGGACAGGTTCCCGGACATGACGGGGCTATTCGCGGTGAGCGACACTCTGGCTCTCGGTGCCATAAGGGCGTTCAGCGACAGAGGCTTATCGGTGCCCGAAGACATCTCCGTCATCGGGTTCGACGGGATAGACTTCTCCGGATTCTCGTCACCGAGGCTCACCACGGTAAAGCAGGACATTGCGGAGCTTGCATCCAGGAGCGTCGATGACCTCCTGCTGCGCATAAACTACGGAAGGCCCGCCGCGCACACCGTGATACCGTTTTCGTTCATTGAGGGAGAGAGCATCTCCTCTCCCCGTTCGGCATAATAATTCTCAATAAAGGAAGAAGAAGCCATGGCAACAGTAACACTCAAGCATGTTCAGAAGATCTATCCCAGCACTGAGAACGAGACCAAGCCCAAAAAGAGGAAAAAGAAAAACGACGACGAGCCCGAGCAGAAGGTGAGCAACCTCAAGGTCACCGACGAAGGCGTCGTTGCGGTGGATGATTTCAATCTCGAGATCGCGGACAAGGAGTTCGTGGTCCTGGTAGGTCCCTCCGGATGCGGGAAGTCCACCACTCTGAGGATGATAGCTGGACTTGAGGACATCACCAGAGGCGAGCTGTACATAGGCGACCGTCTCGTCAACGAAGTGTCCCCCAGGGACAGGGACATCGCCATGGTGTTCCAGAACTATGCACTCTATCCCCATATGTCAGTCAGGCAGAACCTTGAGTATCCCCTCAAGCTGCGCAAGACCCCTAAGGATGAGATGAACAAACGCGTCGAGGAGGCAGCCGAGATACTGGGCATCACCCCCTATCTCGACAGAAAGCCGAGGAATCTCTCGGGCGGCCAGAGACAGAGGGTCGCTATCGGGCGCGCGATAGTCAGGGAGCCTCAGGTGCTGCTGATGGACGAGCCTCTCTCCAACCTGGACGCCAAACTGCGCAACCAGATGAGGGCGGAGATAATAAAGCTTCGCAGCCGCATCAACACCACGTTCGTGTACGTGACGCATGACCAGACCGAGGCCATGACCCTGGGCGACAGGATAGTCATCATGAAGGACGGCGAGGTCCAGCAGATCGGAACGCCTCAGGAAGTGTTCAACAAGCCCGTGAACACCTTCGTTGCGACCTTTATCGGCACGCCTCAGATGAACATGTTCTCCGGAAGGCTGGTAAAGGATGCGGACGGAAAGTATGCCGTTAAGGTCGGCGGGGCCACAGTCACGCTGTCCGATGACAAGCAGCGCAACCTCGCGGAAAGGAACACCCCGGAGCAGGACGTCACGGTGGGCATCAGGCCGGAGCACATCACGCTGGACGGACCGGAAGGCACCGACGTCACCGGCAAAGTGGATGTCAGCGAGATGATGGGAAGCTCCATCCACCTGCACGTCGCGGCAGAAGGCACCGACTGCATCATCATAGTTCCCACGCTGGATCTCGGTGAGAGAGACCTCTCCGCCGGATCCGAAGTCAGATTCACCTTCGCACCGAACGCGGTGCACGTCTTCTCGCCGGAGACCGGAATGAACCTGGAATACGTATAAGCGGTATTTTGCCGGGATCGCCCGGATAAAATAGAAAAACGAAACAAACAAAACCTCAAGGGGGAAAATCAAACAATGAAGACCAAGAAGTTCTTTGCTCTTCTGCTTACCGTCCTGATGGTCATGACCATGCTGACAGGCTGCGGCAAGAAGGAAGAGGGATCCGATAAGGTCGCTGTCACGGTAACCGTGTGGGGACCGCAGGAAGACCAGTCGGATGACAACGGCAAGTGGCTCCAGACCGAATGCGAGAAGTTTGCCGCGGAGCATCCCGAATGGGAGATCACCTTCAAATACGGCGTGTGCTCGGAAGGCGACGCCAAGACGAACGTGAGCACAGACCCCAGCGCTGCTGCTGACGTCTACATGTTCGCAAACGACCAGATCCCCGATCTCGTCAAGGCAAACGCCATCGCCAAGCTCGGCGGCAGTGCCCTGGACACGATCAAGGCAAACAACAGCACCACGACCTACAACACCATGGTCTATGAGGGAGCCTGCTACGGCGTTCCCTTCACCGGAAACACCTGGTTCATGTACTATGACAAGAGCGTCTTCTCCGATGAAGACATCAAGTCCCTTGACGCGATGCTCGAAAAGGGCAAAGTAGCATTCCCGCTCACGAACTCCTGGTATTTCGCTTCCTTCTATGTAGCCAACGGCTGTACCCTCTTCGGACCGACACAGACCGAAGAGTCCAAGGGTATCGATTTCAGCGGCGACAAGGCCGTCGCGGTCACCGATTACCTCGTTGATCTGGTAGCGAACAAGAACTTCGGCGACGGTGATGTCGGAAGCGTGGAAGGCGCCAACGCCTTCTTCTCCGGCACATGGGATGCCTCCAAGGCGCAGGATGCCTACGGCGACAACCTCGGCGCAGCCTGCCTGCCATCCATCACGATCAACGGCGAGCTCAAGCAGCTCAAGTCCTTCGCCGGCACCAAGGCCGTCGGCGTCAACCCCTCCACCGCTCTCTACAAAGAGCATCCGGAGATTGCTGTCGCTCTCGCAGCTTATCTCGGCGGCACAGAGGCCCAGACTCTCCACTATCAGCTCCGCGGAGATGAAGTCATCCCCACAGACACCAACGTAAGCACCGGCTCCAACGTCGTGGCAAAGGCCCAGGTCGACACCATCGCCAAGACCTCCATCGTACAGCCTGTTCTCGGAAAGATGGGCAACTACTGGGGTCCCGCCGGCTCAATGGGCGCCGAGCTCATCGCCAAGACCGTTACCCACAGCAATGCTGCTGAAAAGACAGAAGAGATGAACACTGCCATGAACTCCGAGGCAGTCAACT